>JAZSBW010000158.1:0-5464 GCA_045602585.1 Clostridia bacterium | reverse complement strand
ATCCCAAGGATGCTCGGAATTTTCAAACAAATCTTTCAGATAAGGTGTTCTGCAATCAAAAAGTTCTTGTGTTTTTACGCATTTTTTCAAGCGCTGTGCCCCCTTGATATGATAGTATTTGCAATTCTGTGGGCGTAAGTGATGCAGTCTTCCTCGCTTTCGCACTCAATCATTACACGTATAACAGGCTCTGTTCCGCTTTGTCGAAGAAGCGCCCTGCCCTTTCCACCAATTAAAATTTCAACTGCTTTAAGTTCTTCCAATACTGCGTCATCTTCTAAAACTTCTGCTTTGTTTTTAACGGGAATATTCCTTATATACTGTGGATAAAGAGTTAAAGGCTCAGCAAGTTTTGAAAGAGTTGTTTTCATATCGCACATCTCTTCAGTAATCATAATTGCCGTTAGCAGTCCGTCGCCCGTTGTGGCATATTTTTTAAGTATGATGTGTCCCGATTGTTCTCCGCCGAGGCAATAGTCATTTTCCTGCATACATTCATACACAAATCTGTCACCGACAGAAGTGTGTACGCAGTTTATACCTATTTCTTCAAGACCTGCCGTAAGACCGCTGTTCGACATAACCGTTGCAACAATGGTATCACCCGTAAGTACCCCGCGCGATTTTAACCTTTTACCAAGAATGTAGAGCATAGCATCACCGTCTACAACCTTGCCGTTTTCATCAACTGCTATGCAACGGTCAGCATCGCCGTCAAATGCAAAGCCTAAATCAAGATGTTTTTCTTTTACAAGACGACACAGATTTTCTATGTGTGTAGAACCGCAGTCTCGATTTACATTAAGTCCGTCGGGCTCTGCACCTATAACAGTAGTCTGTGCTCCCAATGCACCAAAAACAGCCTTCGCAATCATCCATGATGCTCCGTTGGCACAGTCTAAACCGATTTTTAAATTTTTATATGAATGTGATGCCAACGATATAAGGTAACCAACGTACCTGTTTCTGCCCGAAACGTAGTCCACTATACAGCCAATACGTTCTCTTGAAGCAAGCGGAATATCATCACCACCCACGCCCAGCGCACTTGTATCTCCGTCAATATATGCCTCTATTAAAGCAGTTGTTTTATCGTCTAACTTTTCGCCGTAACGGTTTATAATCTTAATACCGTTGTCGTAGAAAGGATTGTGCGAGGCAGTAATCATTATTCCGCAGTCAAATTCGTCCTGACGGGTAACGTATGAAACGCTGGGTGTGGTGGTAACGTGGAGCATATACGCATCTGCCCCCGAAGCAGTAATTCCTGCAACTATTGAATATTCCAGCATATAACTGGAACGGCGGGTATCTTTGCCTATAACAATACGCGGTCTGTAACCGCCTTTAGTACAACCTGAAAGTGCCGATGAATAATACCATCCTAAAAATCTGCCGACTCTGTATGCCTGCATAGATGTAAGGCTTACATTAGCCTCTCCTCTGAAACCGTCTGTACCGAAATACTTATTCCGTACTGGCGAAGAAGCGATTTCCGTTTTATTTCGCAAAAACTCGTCTGCGCTTATGCCGAACAGTTCACAAAGTTGTAAAACTTTGTCAATCTGCGGAAGAGCCTGATCCATCTCCCATTTTGAAACAGATTGTCTTGACACAGAAACTTTTTCAGCCAACTGCTCCTGAGAAATCTGCGCTGATGTGCGCAGGTGCAATATTTTTTCGCCTATGGTCATTATTCATTCACCTTTCTTTAAGCAAATCATCTTTTTTATAATACCACACAGTTTTTGATATATAAACCAACTTTGGTTTGATTTTTCCCGCAACCTATGGTTGCGCAAATTTACGTTTATATTTTAGAATATGCAAAATCCCCGCAATTCTATACGGGGATTTTTAAAATTTTTAGTTTTTGAGATTAATTCCCTCTATTGCGAGCACTTCGATAATTCCGTCTACTACTTTCATTACCTCTTCACGGGTTAATGTGCGTTCATTATCAGCAAATTTTATCTTTGTTGTAATGGATTTTCCCGACTCGTCCGTATAGATATCCGTAACACTTACAGATTTAATCATCGGACAATTTGCTGCCGCTATAGCCTTTGCAACAGGCTCAAATTTTTCCGTTACAAACGAAAGGTCAATCTCGATTTCGGGGAATTTGGAAGGCTCCTCATAGGCGATGGAAGCATTAGCAATCTTAGCGAACTCTTTAACATCAATCTCTGCATAAACAATATTTGCTTTTTTATCTATCTTTTTAGAAACGGCTGAATTTACTATGCCGATTTCACCAAGCAGAATTCCGTCGCAGTAAATATTGTTGAGGTTTTTCGGATGCTGGTATGAGTGAGATGCATCCGCTTTTTTGAATTCAAGCGGTTTGTGTTTGAGTTCGTCTGCGATAACAGCAAGAACATCACGCAATTTAAAGTAAATCTGCTCTGTTGTGCTTGTTTTACTGTAGATGGTAATGGCAAGTTTTTTCTGTTCATTACACATTCCGTCATCTTTCAAACCGTCTACCACTCTGCCAATTTCAAACACGGCAAAATCAGTCGCATACGAGGTGTTGTACTTAACCTGACACAACTGTGTAGGAACAATAGATTTGCGGATTGTCTGTATATTGGGGTTTGTAGCGTTTACAAGTTCCACATTATCCTCTATCTCAATACCGAGCGCCTTATATTCGTCATAGTACGCCCATACGTATGAGTGTAATTCGTGCATAGAATAGCGCTTAACGAGGATATCTTTAATCCTCTCTTCATCATCTTTTTCCTGAGCAGTTCTTATAGGATAAAGCGGAAGAGCAATTGTATGAACATCAAAATTGTCATAACCATATATACGTGTGATTTCCTCTATGATATCGGCTTTTAAGGTTACGTCTTTTGTCGCCCTCCAACTGGGAACATTAACATTAAATGTGTCACCCGAAAGTTCCACACCGAAGCCTAAAGATTTAAGCGTTTTTACAATAGTATCATTACTGATTTCGATACCTGTATATTTATCTATAAATGCTTTATCAAAAGTAAGCGATACATCATCATATTTAAACGCATACTCGTCTGTAAGCGCCGATGTTACCTCTGCACCGCTGTCTATATCAGTAAGCAATTTTACAAATCGTGCAATTGCAGAAACGGTCATTTCGGGGTCAAGGCTTTTTTCATAACGCATAGACGCATCTGTTCTGTGTGCAAGTTTAACAGTTGATTTACGGATAGATGTAGCATCAAATGTGGCAGACTCAAGTGTTAAAGTTGAAGTATCTTCAACGATTTCAGAGTCAAGTCCGCCCATAATACCCGCAATGGCAACGGGAGTATTATCGTTGCAAATCATAAGTGTGTTTCCGTCAATATCACGTTCAACACCGTCAAGAGTTGTAAATTTAAATGGCTTATCAAAGCGTTTAATTCTTATTTTTTCAACTTTTCTGGAGTCAAATGCGTGCATTGGCTGACCCATTTCAAGCATAAGGTAGTTTGTAAGGTCGGCAAGGAAATTGATTGCCCTCATTCCGCAATAGTAAAGGCGGATTCGCATATTAACAGGGCTTGTGTGCACACCGATATTGCCAAACTCCAGGCAAGAGTATCTGTAGCAAAGCGGGTCTTCTATTTTAAGGTCAACTTTCTTGAGGTTTTCATAAGCGGTAAGGTCTGCAACATCTAAAGGTTTTAACTCTCTGCCCGCAATTGCGGCAAACTCACGTGCTATGCCATAGTGTCCCCAAAGGTCAGGGCGGTTTGTAAGCGATTTATTGTCAACCTCAAATATAATATCATCAATCTGGTAGATATCTTTAAGGTCGGTACCCACTTTAACATCGTCGGTAATTTCCATAATGCCGTCACCGCTGTCGCTGATGCCGATTTCTTTTTCCGAACAGCACATACCGTTAGATGTATATCCTGCAAGTTTACGGGGAGTAATGGTGATGTCGCCAATCTGCGCACCGAGTTTTGCAAACGCAGTTTTGAGTCCTACCCTTACATTGGGCGCACCGCATACAACGTCAACGAGTTCGTCTTCGCCGATATCGACTTTTAAAAGGTGCAGTTTTTTAGATTCGGGGTGGTTCTCTACGCTTTTAATTTCAGCAACCACGATACCGCTTAAATCGCTGCCTTTAAAGTAAATTTCATTTTCAACCTCTGCCGTTGAGAGGGAAAATTTATTAATAAGTTCCATTTTGTCAAGACCTGATAAATCAACAAAGTCTGAAATCCAATTTAATGATAAAAACATATTTTTCCCTCCTTATATTATTTATCATCCGTAAACTGCGACAAAGTTTTCAAACTTCCGCCGTTTAAATCACGAATATCTTTTATACCGAATTTCATCATAGCAAGACGTGTAAGACCGAGTCCGAACGCAAAGCCTGTGTATTCGTCAGGGTCAATTCCGCCGGCTTTTAAAACCTCGGGGTGAATCATTCCGCAGGGGCAAAGTTCCAGCCAACCGCTGTGCTTACACGAAGGACAACCCTCACCACCACAGATAAGGCAACTGATGTCAAGTTCAAAACCGGGTTCCACAAACGGGAAAAAGCCGGGGCGCAAACGTACTTTGATGTCTTTTTTAAACACCTCTGAAAGCATTGTTTTCATAAAGAAAATAAGGTTTGATATAGAAATATTTTTGTCTACCATAATACCTTCCATCTGGAAGAATGTATTTTCATGGCAAGCGTCTGTTGCTTCATTACGGAAGCATCTGCCGGGGAAGATTGCCTTAATAGCCTTGCCCTCGTTTATGAGCGCATCTTTGTATTTTTTATAAATAGCGTTCTGTGCAGCAGATGTGTGCGATTTAAGCAACTGACCGTTTTCGAGATAGTAAGTATCCTGCATATCACGTGCTGGGTGGTGCTTTGGAATATTAAGTGCTTCAAAGCAGTGGTAATCGTCAACTATTTCATCATAGTCTTCAATTGAAAAGCCCATTCCAGCAAAAATATCTTCAACTTCTCTCTGAACGAGAGTAATAGGGTGGTATGAACCTTTATCTTCATTAAGTGGGAAAGATACGTCATAATCTTCAGCAGAATTAATGAGTGCTTCTTCTTCTGCCTTTTTGATTTCTTCATTTTTTTCTGTAAGTGTTTTTTCAATGAATTGTTTTACTTCATTGATAATCTGACCAGCTTCTTTTTTCTGCTCATTAGGAATGTTTCTTAATTCGCTCATAAGAGAAGTAATAGGGCCTTTTTTACCAAGGAACTCAATTCTTAATTGTTCAAGTTCATTGGAAGAAGACGCACTATTAACTTTTTCTAAAAATTGTTCTTTTAAAGCGTTAGCGTTTTCAAGCATTTTAGTTCTTCCTTTCAAAATATATATGATAGGGTAGAGCATCAGGACAAAAAAATTACGCCCCATCCCAGAAGGGACGAAGACATCTCCGCGGTACCACCCTTATTTTTGCATAAGTGAATTTTCACTATAGAGCAAACACTCTTTTGTAATGTAACGGTTACTCC
>JAZSBW010000157.1:0-8495 GCA_045602585.1 Clostridia bacterium | reverse complement strand
AAGGGAAAAACCGCTGTCCTTTTCAAACGCCGAAAGGTTAAGCGATATAACGGGGACATTGCCAAAACCGCTGTTTTCGAGCGCTTTTCTGAGCAGAAATATGTAGTTGGACGCTCTGCAACCGCCGCCCGTCTGGGTAATCATAAGCGCAGTTTTGTCTGCATCGTACTTTCCGCTTTTAAGTGCATCTATCATCTGCCCTATAACGAGCATTGCGGGGTAGCATATATCATTATGCACGCTTTTAAGCCCCTCGTTTATAACAGACTGGTCACAGTTTGAAAGTACTTCAACATCGTACCCGAAATCTTTTAAAACGGGCTCGATTATTTTAAAATGTATCGGCAACATAGTAGGTGCCAGAATTTTATGTGTTTTGCGCATCTGCGCAGTGAATTTAGGGAATCTCCCTTCTTGCACGGCAGACACCTCCTTACTTTGCGTTCAGGTTGTCGTTCATGGCGGCCTGCAGGCTTCTTATTCTTATTTTAACTGCGCCGAGGTTGTTAATCTCGTCAATTTTAATCTGCGTATACAGTTTACCATTACTGCGCAGAATGTCGCTGACCTCGTCGCTTGTTACGGCATCAATCCCGCAGCCGAACGAAACCAACTGCACCAGTTGAGTATTTTCGGTTTCTGTTACAAATTTTGCCGCATTGTACATTCTGGCATGGTAAGTCCATTGGTTTAAAACGGCAAGGTCCAGTTTGTCCATAGGACGTATGCAGTCTTCGGACAGTACCACAAACCCGAGCGACGATGCCAGACGGTCAATACCGTGATTAATCTCGTTATCAATATGGTACGGTCTGCCTGCTAAAACGATAGTCTTTGCGCCACTTTGCTCAGCAAAAGCAATTGCCTCGTCACCTGCTTTGAAAATCTGCTCTTTATATTCAGCATATTTTATGTAAGCACACTCAGCGATGTAGCAAACCTCTTTGGCGGTTATGTCGGGGAAATACTGTTTGAGCACCGCAAGAATTTTTTTGGTAAAAACTTTTTTATCGTTAAGTTTTATGTACGGGTATATAAAATTGATTCCGCTTAAATTCATATTAGCCGCAATGCTTTCGGGGTAGTATGCAACCACAGGGCAATTGTAGCAGTTGTCGGATATACCTTCGTCAAAATTATATGTCATACACGGGTAGAATATGTTTTTAACACCTGCTTCTGCAAGGCTGATAATGTGCCCGTGCACCATTTTTGCAGGATAGCAAACCGTATCGGAAGGAATGGTGTGCTGTCCTTTGGCATATACCTTTCTGCTTGACTGACCTGATGTTACAACCTCAAAGCCGAGCAATGTAAAGAACTCGTGCCAGAACGGCAGATTCTCGTACATATTAAGCACCATCGGTATGCCTATTTTACCGCGTTTGCCTTTTTTGGATTCAAGCGACTGCAAAAGTTCTGTTTTGAATTTATAAAGGTTTGGCAAATCTTTTGCCGCACCGCCGCCTAACGGCTTTTCGCAACGGTTACCCGATATAAACTTTCTTCCACCTGAAAATTGGTTTATTGTAAGCGAGCAGCGATTATTGCATATACCGCATCTGGTGGCTTTTGAAGTGTGTGTAAACTCGCCAAGTTCTTCCCGAGTAATAAGCGTAGTTTCGCCAATGTTGCTGCGAGCATATAATGCTGCACCGTACGCACCCATAAGACCTGCTATATTGGGGCGGATAACGTTTTTGCCGATTAAACGCTCGAAACTGCGCAGAACGGCATTGTTTAAAAATGTACCGCCCTGAACAACTATGTTGTCGCCAAGTTCATCGGCATTTTTGGCACGGATAACTTTGTATATAGCGTTCTTCACAACGCTTACGGCAAGACCTGCCGAAATATCTGCAACAGTTGCACCGTTTTTCTGCGCCTGTTTTACAGACGAGTTCATAAACACAGTACAGCGTGTACCGAGGTCAACAGGGTTCTTTGCAAAGTTTGCAATCTGGGCAAAATCCTCTGCACCGTAGCCTAAGGATTTTGCAAATGTTTCTATAAACGAGCCGCAACCCGACGAGCATGCCTCGTTTAACATAACGCTGCTTACGGCGCCGTCTTTAATCTGGAAGCATTTAATGTCCTGACCGCCTATATCAATAATAAAATCTGCATTGGGGTTAAAATGCTTTGCGGCGGTGTAGTGCGCAACAGTTTCTACTATGCCATGGTCTATACCGAACGCATTTTTAAGCAGTTCCTCACCATAACCCGTAACGGCAGACGAAACTATTTTAATACGGTTTCCGCACAGTCCGTATATATGTTTAAGTTCCGCCTTTATAATGTCTAAAGGCGAGCCTAGGTTAGAGCGGTAGAAACTGTATAAAATCTTCTCTTCTTCACTTATAAGGCACACCTTAGTGGTAGTACTGCCTGCGTCAATACCGAGATACGCATCTCCTCTGTAAGACGAAATGTCTTCTTCTGCAACATCGTTTGCGCTGTGGCGTGCAATAAAATGGTCAAACTCCTCACTCGTTTCAAAAAGCGGGGGCAAACTGTTTACAGAAGTCTCTTCGCTTTTTTGTGAAAGAAGATTGCATAACTCATCATAATTATAAACCCTCTCACACGTGTCGGCATAGACCGCCGCACCGAGCGCCACAAAATATTCGGCAATGTCAGGGAAAATTGCGTGTTCTTCGTCTAATTTAAGTGTTTTCATAAACCGCTGGCGCAAACACTTCAAAAAGGCTAAAGGCCCGCCAAGGAAAAGCACGTTGCCCTCAATGGGGCTGCCCTGTGCAAGCCCTGCGATTGTCTGGTCAACCACCGCCTGGAATATGCTTGCGGCGATGTTCTCTTTCTGTGCACCCTGATTGATAAGTGGCTGAATGTCGGTTTTAGCAAAAACACCGCAACGTGATGCAATAGGGTATATGGCAGTATGTTTAAGACCGAGTTCGTCAAGTTCGTCTGCAGAAACGTCCAGAAGCGATGCCATCTGGTCTATAAACGCACCTGTACCGCCTGCGCATGTACTGTTCATACGCTCCTCTACCGCGCCTTTTAAAAAGATAATCTTGGCGTCCTCTCCGCCGAGTTCTATAACAACGTCTGTCATAGGGTAGTATCTGCTAACTGCACCGGCGGTTGCAAATACCTCCTGAACAAAGTCTATTCCGCTTAATTGCGCAACACCAAGCCCTGCAGAGCCTGTTATGGCAACTTTAAGCGGTTTGTCCTTTAAAATGTCTGCCAACTGCGTAATTTTTTTCATACAAAGGGAACGCACTTTAGACAAGTGTCGCTCGTAACTTTTGTATATAATGTTACCTATTTCGTCCATCACAACAATTTTCAATGTGGTGGAGCCAATGTCTATGCCAAGTTTATAGCACATATTATCACCTTATTTTTCTGCACTCTGTATAAAATCTCTTATCGTGCGCGTGTCCCATAGAGAATGTTTTACGTGGAAGCGCACCGTCTAAAATAACAGTTTTAAAAAGTTCTGATTTATCCATAACGTCAAACAGTATTCCTACATTTCCGTCTTTTGAGGCAAATTCACGCACAACGTCGTCGCCGTGAATGTAGTCAACTGTTCCTGCGTTGTTTTTAAGATATTCGTCAATCAAATTCTGCAAACTGCCCACAGCAATATTTGCCGTAGGGTTAGATATACTCATTGTTTTGGAATTTCCGTTTACTATATACTCAAACGTCTGTCCGCTTGTGCCCTCTGCAACTCCGTTATCGGCAAGGAATTTTGCAAACGCATCGGTATCAACACCGAATATAACTCGGTGAATAGGCTCAAAAACCATAGCGTCGTCGTGCAAGTTTACAATCTCTGCAAGTGCGTATCTTGCAGGGTGCGTATTTACATCAGCGCCTTCGGCTTTAAGTTTTTCCCAACAAGCCTTTGCCGTTGCGAGTGAATGGTTACCATCGCCCATTGCGTATGCTAAAGGCGCAGACTCATTTACGCCGTATTTTGCGTTGAATTTGTCTAAATCACAAAGTTCTGCCAAAAGAGCATCTATTCTGTCGGAAATATCGTCGGACACGAAATACCCTTTGATGCTTCCGGAATTTTGCATAAGCGTAAAATCATACGCTTTTTTAAAATTCTCTTTTTCCTTTTCAAGGGGCTCGATTATCGCTTTTGCAACATCGTCAATCAATATCATAATATGAGGTGATTCCAAAGGCGCATTTTCCCTTACACGAACACGTGGAGGAATACGCTCTAAAATTGTGCCCTCTGTAGCACGGACTGCAGAGGTTGAGCCTTTGGAATAGTCGTAGTGCTCCAAATCAATCTTGCCCACAATACCTTTGCGCACCATTCCGTCAGCCTGAGTGCGCTCAACGTATATATAGGCAGGCCCGCTCTCTTCAAGCACCCCGTCTGCAATATATTTATCCATAGTGGCACAGATATTTTTAATTCTGTCTGCAACGTCGTCAGCCTCTAAATAAACCTCAGGCAAAACCATGTTGAGCATAGACGGCGCATCGCCTACATAGCCTGATGCCGCCTGCCAGTATTCGGGCTCGGAGGTGTACTGGTCGCACGCGACTACACTCCATTTGCTCATATCTGTACCATCTTTGGGCAGTAAAATCTTCGCTTTGGAAAATACTTTATCCATTTATATCTCTCCTTTTATAAAAGGTCCTTCTCCACCTATATTATTTTATTGTAACATATATATTTTTAATAATCAAGTGTGGTTTTTAAGGTCGACCTATGAAAGAATTGGTTTAGTACGAAGCACTTTTTATTCCTACACTCAACATTAGCATACGGATAGATATGAATTCCGTGGGGTTTTGGCAACTTTATTATAAAATTAAAAGGAATGAGTCCGGTGCAATACCGAACTCATTCGCAAGTAAATTAATATTAAATTCTGTGTAAACTTCAAGGAGAACTTCAAAGTTCAGCCTTTTTGTGTTCAATTATTATTCGTAATCCACTACGTTTACCCACGACATTAAAAATTCGTGTTCATGCTCGTGACCTTTAACTGACTGTGATGCCGCAACAATCGGCATCCATTTCTGCACATACTGTTTAGCGGTATCGCTCTTTTTACAGAACAAATCAAGGTATTTATTTGCGGTTTCAACATCACCGTCAAGGCAGAAAAGCAAATACGTTCTTGCGGCATCTGCAGATGCATTACCCTGAGTTGCGTGCGCCCAGTCAAGTATATATGCCTTGCCGTCATCGGTTATAATGATGTTTGACGGGTTAAAATCTCCGTGACATACTTTTTTGTGCTTGGGCATACCCTCAAGCCTTGTGTGAAGTTCATAACGTGTGGTTGCATCGAGGTTTGTTTCGCTGATTTTACGGTTCATTTTATCTTTAAGTTTGTTTAAAAGCGGACTTGTTTTTGTGTGCACTTCAAGTTGTAAATCCACCAAAAGTTCAAGATATTCATCTTTTTTATCGGGGTTTTCTTCCATCAGTTGTGCAAGAGTTTTGCCCTCTATAAATTCTGTGACAATCGCCCACTTACCGTCTACAGTCATAACCTCTAAAATTTTAGGGATATTAAGACCTGTTTCTTCAATACGCGCCTGATTGAGTGCCTCATTGAGAACATCTGCTTTTGAATAATCGGTATCGAAAACTTTTATACATATATCTCCGTCACGATAAATCTTTTTATTTTTTCTTTCTGATATTACTTTATCTAATTTCATGGCTTTACCTCCTGTTCTCTGCTTAAGCCTTTTTGGGCATTTGGGGTTCTTCAAAATGCTTTCCGTAATACGCATTAAGATACATCTGCTTAATTTCACTCATAAGCGGATATCTTGGGTTAGCGCCCGTGCATTGGTCGTCAAATGCCTGCTCTACCATCTCATCAAGGTTTTCAAGGAATACTTTTTCGTCTATGCCGTAGTCTTTTATTGTTTCCTTAATACCCACTTTTACTTTAAGGTCATTTATTGCTTTTATGAGGTTTTCAAGTTTTTCGGCATCTGTTTTTCCGCCAAGACCAAGGTAATCAGCAATTTCTGCGTAGCGTGCAAGTGTATGCGGATGGTCGTACTGTGAGAAAGTGCCCATTTTAACTGGTGTTTCTGCAGCATTAAATCTCAATACTTCTTCAATCATAAGTGCATTTGCAACACCGTGAGGCAGGTGGTGGAATGCACCGAGTTTGTGCGCCATTGAGTGGCATACACCAAGGAAAGCATTCGCAAATGCCATACCAGCCATTGTTGCGGCATTAGCCATCTTCTCTCTTGCAACAACGTCTGTCTGTCCGTTTTCATAAGCTCTTGGGAGATATTCAAATACAGTCTTTAAAGATTTAAGAGCAAGACCGTCTGTATAATCTGTAGCCAGCATTGCAGCGTATGCTTCAACTGCGTGTGTTAAAGCATCTATTCCAGATGCGGCAGTTAAGCCTTTGGGTGCAGACATATGGAAGTCCGTATCAATAATAGCCATATTAGGCATAAGTTCGTAGTCTGCAAGCGGATATTTAACACCTGTTGCTTCGTCTGTGATAACTGCGAAAGGTGTAACTTCAGAACCTGTACCCGCAGAGGTGGGAACTGCTATAAAATATGCTTTTTCACCCATTTTCGGGAAAGTGTAGACACGCTTACGGATATCTATAAAGCGCATTGCCATATCCATAAAGTCTGCCTCGGGATGTTCATAAAGCACCCACATAATTTTTGCAGCATCCATTGCAGAACCGCCACCAAGTGCGATAATTGTGTCAGGCTTAAATGCAGCCATCTGAGCAGCACCGTTTTTAGCATTTGCAAGTGTGGGGTCAGGCTGAACATCAAAGAATGTTGTATGCACAATACCCATTTCGTCCAGTTTATCTGTAATAGGTTTTGTATAGCCGTTTTCATAAAGGAAGGTGTCGGTTACGATAAAGGCACGTTTTTTACCCATAACATTTTTAAGTTCATCTAAAGCAACCGGCAAGCAGCCTTTTTTAATATATACCTTTTCAGGTGCACGGAACCAAAGCATATTATCCCTTCTTTCTGCAACAGTTTTAATATTTAAAAGATGTTTCACACCAACATTTTCTGATACCGAGTTACCACCCCATGAACCGCAACCGAGTGTAAGTGATGGTGCAAGTTTGAAGTTATAAAGGTCACCGATACCACCATGAGAAGAAGGGGTATTTACTAATATTCTGCAAGTTTTCATACGAGCTGAAAAACTATTTATTTTTTCTGCTTCTGTAACTGCGTTAAGATATACAGAGGAGGTGTGTCCGAAACCGCCGTCTTCAACAAGTTTTTCTGCTTTGTCAAGAGCCTCTTCAAAGTTCTTTGCTTTGTACATTGCAAGAACAGGAGAAAGTTTTTCGTGTGCAAATTCTTCGGAAAGTTCAACCGACTCAACTTCGCCGATAAGGATTTTTGTGCCTTCAGGCACTTTAACACCTGCAAGTTCTGCAATTTTTGCAGCCGGCTGACCAACTATTTTAGCGTTTAACGCACCGTTTATAATAATGGTTTTTCTAACCTTTTCAGTTTCGTCTGCCTTTAAGAAATAGCAACCTCTTGTTGCAAATTCTTCTTTTACTATATCATAGATGTTTTCGAGTACGATTACTGATTGTTCAGATGCACAAATCATACCGTTATCAAATGTCTTTGAATGGATAATCGAATTTACTGCAAGAAGGATATCTGCGCTGTCATCGATGATTGCAGGAGTATTTCCGGCACCAACACCGAGTGCAGGCTTACCGCTTGAATATGCAGCCTTAACCATACCCGGACCGCCCGTTGCAAGGATTATATCTGCCTCTTTCATAACAGTATTGGTCATATCAAGGCTTGGAACATCAATCCAATCGATGATTCCTTCGGGAGCACCTGCTGCAACCGCTGCTTCCAAAACAAGTTTAGCTGCTGCGATTGTGCTGTTCTTCGCTCTTGGATGAGGAGAGATTATAATAGCATTTCTTGTCTTTAATGCAAGTAAGCACTTAAAAATTGCAGTAGATGTGGGGTTAGTTGTAGGAATAACCGCTGCAATTACACCGATAGGCTCAGCAATTTTTTTAACACCGTAGGCTTTATCTTCTTCTATAACACCACAGGTTTTTGTATCTTTATATGCATTGTAAATATACTCTGACGCGTAATTATTTTTAATAACCTTATCTTCCACAATACCCATGCCCGTTTCTTCAACAGCCATTTTCGCAAGCGGGATTCTTGCCTTATTTGCCGCAGATGCCGCAGCAAGAAAAATTTTATCAACCTGTTCCTGTGTGTAGGTTGCAAAAATCTTCTGTGCCTCTTTAGTGCGCGCAATGGCTTTTTCAAGATTTTCTACGCTATCTACTATCTCATACGTCTTTATTTCCATGATTGACCTCCTGTTTTATATATAATCGTTTTCATTATATTCTAATCTTTGTTAAAATTTTAACACACATATATACCATTGTCAATACCCAAAACTTTCATAGAAGTGCACTCAGTAACTAAACAGTTCTTATAAAGTATAACAAAAAAGCCTG
>JAZSBW010000156.1:0-3798 GCA_045602585.1 Clostridia bacterium | reverse complement strand
CGTAAATATAAACGCCATATTTGTAGCGGTTCTTGCTTTTGGTTTTAACAGCGGTGCGTATGTTTCTGAAATTTTTCGTGCAGGTATACAATCTATTGACAACGGACAGATGGAGGCGGGTCGTTCTCTCGGTCTATCCAGAATTCAGACAATGACTTACATAATAGTTCCTCAGGCAATTAAAAATATTCTGCCCACTTTAGCAAATGAATTTATCGTGCTGATAAAAGAAACTGCCGTTGTAGGCTACATTTCCGTACAGGATTTGACAAGAGGTGCTGATATTATACGCTCGTTGACATTTGAACCTTTCCTGCCGTTGGTTGCAGCAGCAGTTGTATACTACATCATAATCAAATTCTTAACACTTGCAATAGCCGCATTTGAACGTAAATTGCGCGCTTCTGACAACCGCTGACAGAAAGGAGAATTAAACTATGATTATAACAAATAATCTGCACAAAAGTTTTGGCGATCTCCATGTTTTAAAAGGAGTCAGCGAACATATCGAAAAAGGCGAAAAAATAGTTGTTATTGGCCCTTCAGGCTCAGGTAAAAGTACATTTTTACGTTGCCTTAATCTATTGGAAATACCCACTCAGGGAGATATTATTATAGAAGGTGAATCTATAACAGACCCTAAAGCAAACATTAATAAAATCCGTCAAAAAATGGGTATGGTGTTCCAACAGTTTAATCTTTTTCCGCATTTGAGCGTTTTAGACAATATTATTCTTGCACCTATGAAAATTAAGAAAATGAAAAAAGACGAAGCAGTTGTAATTGCTGAGGATTTACTTAAAAAAGTAGGTCTTTTTGATAAGATAGATTCATTTCCCGGGAAATTATCCGGCGGCCAGAAACAGAGAATTGCCATTGCAAGGTCTTTGGCAATGTCGCCCGATATAATGCTTTTTGACGAGCCTACAAGCGCACTTGACCCTGAAATGGTCGGCGAGGTTTTAAATGTAATGAAAGAACTTGCAGACTCCGGTATGACAATGGTGGTTGTAACACACGAAATGAATTTTGCAAAAGAAGTAGGCTCAAGACTTTTCTTTATGGACGATGGCGTTATCGCTGAGCAGGGTGTTCCTGCAGAGGTTTTTGAAAACCCGCAGAACGACCGTACAAAAGAATTTTTAAGACGTGTTCAGTAAACTATTACCTTACATAAGGTAGTAAAAATAAATAATATCTTAGGAGGATATCATTATGAAAAAAATGTTAAAAACAGTTCTTGCTGTAGCAATGATTGCTGTAATGGCTATTTCATTTGCAGGCTGCGGCGAAAATGCAGACGGTGCTAAAGTAATTATGGCTACTAATGCTGAGTTCCCGCCTTTTGAGTTCATCGCTGCTGACGGCAACGGCCTTTGCGGTGAGTTTGACGGTATTGACGTTGCTATTGCTAACGAAATCGCTAAAGACATGGGTGCTACTTTAGAAGTATCAAACATGGACTTTAACTCAATCATCCCCGCAGTTGATGCAGGTAAAGCAGACATGGGTATTGCAGGTATGACAGTTACTGCTGACAGACTTGAAAACGTAGATTTCAGCGACCCCTACTGGGTAGCAGTTCAGACAATCCTTGTTAAAGGTGAGGACACAGGCATCACAAATGTTGAAACATTAAAAGGCAAAAAAGTTGGTGTTGTAACAGGTTACACAGGCGACCTTACACTTTCTGAAATCGATGGCATTGAACTTGCAAGATACCAGAAAGGTATCGACGCTGTTCAGGATGTTTTAAACGGCAAGATTGACGCTGCTGTTATAGACTCTCCTACTGCTGAAAGTTTCATCGCTAAAAACCCCGAACTCAAAGGCATTACAGATGACAGCGTGTTTGAAACAGAGGCTTATGCTGTAGCAATCAAAAAAGGCAACACAGAATTACTTGAAAAAGTAAACGCTACTATCAAACGTTTGAACGAGTCTGGCGAAATTGCTAAAATTTCTGCAGACGTTGACGGCAGATTGGCTGAATAATTTTTATTAAATATTGTATAATACATTAAGCGAAAGCAGGATTGCATACGCAATCCTGCTTTTATAAACGAGAAAGGTGATACTATGAATATTTACATTGCAGCATCGTGGAAACATCAGCACGCAGTTGAAATGCTTACAGAATTACTTGAAAGCAACGGAGATTTTGTTCTATCGTGGCTTAGAGAAGGCAGACCTGAAGAAGCATTTTTATCTAAAAGAGAACTTACTGCTTTTATTGCATCAGAAGACGGAAAAAAAGTTTTTGATTTCTGCTCTAAATCTGCAACCACAGCAGATTTACTAATCTATATCGGTCCATCAGGATGTGACGCATGGGCTGAAATTGGTGCTGCATATGGTTCAGGTGTACCTATTTTCGGTTTACTTGCAAAGAATGAAGAAGTCGGCATTATGCGTCATATGATAAAATCATGGTTTGGCTCTGTAACAGACCTTATGAGCGCAGTGTCAGAATTTAAAAAGGAGAACGGTTATGTTTAAAATTGGTTGTCACCTTTCTGCTTCAAAAGGATTTTTGCATATGGGAAAAGAAGCAAAATCAATCGGTGCTAATACATTTCAGTTTTTTACACGTAACCCAAGAGGCGGCAAAGCAAAGCCTATTGACGAAGCAGATATAAAAGCGTTTTTGGAATTTTCCAAAGAAAATAACTTTGCCAAAATTTTAGCACATGCCCCCTACACTTTGAATGCGTGTTCTGCAGATGCAGGTATACGCGAATTTGCATTTAACACTATGAAAGACGACCTTATGCGCATGGAATACGTCCCTGGAAATCTTTATAACTTTCACCCCGGAAGTCACGTTGGACAAGGCATAGAAAAAGGGATAAACCTTATAGCAGAAATGCTCAACAAAATCTTAACTCCTGACCTTACAACTATAGTGCTTCTGGAAACTATGGCAGGCAAAGGCAGCGAAGTGGGCAGTAAATTTGAAGAATTAAAAGCGATAATCGACAAAGTAGAACTTTCAGAAAAACTGGGTGTGTGTTTAGATACCTGTCATATAAACGATGGCGGATACGATGTAGTTAATAACCTCGATGGAGTTTTAGAAGAATTTGACAGAGTAATTGGAATAGAAAAATTGTGTGCTATCCACATAAACGACAGTAAAAACCCGTTTGCCAGCCACAAAGACAGACATGAAAAAATTGGTGACGGAAGCATAGGATTGGAAGCATTTGAGCGCATTATAAATCACCCTCAACTTAAAAACCTGCCGTTTTTACTGGAAACACCTAACGAACTTGACGGATACGCAAAAGAAATTGAACTTTTGAAAAGCATATACAAAGATTGAAAAAAGACCTGAATTGTTAATAACAATTCAGGTCTTTAATTTTATCTAATGTATCTTTAATATCGCCAATATTATCTACAATATAATCAGCAGCATATTTGTATTTTTCATAACGCCTGTCAAACAGTTCAAATATTCTGTTTTTATTTTTCGCAAGTAAAGGTCTGCCGTCTAAAGACGAGTTTTCCAATATCTTTTCCGGTGTTGTATGAATGAATATCACCGTACCGCTATTTCTCATAATCTCGTCATTACCGGATGTTTCGATTATACCGCCACCCGTTGCCACAATGAGGTTATCCATATCACTAACCATTTTAAGACACTCAGTTTCCACAGAGCGAAAATAAGCCTCTCCAACAGAAAAAAGTTCTTCTATACTCTTTCCCGAAGACTCAATAATATACTCGTCCAAATCAATAAATTCTCTGTTTATTTCCTTGGGAATAATTTTACCTATTGTACTTTTTCCG
>JAZSBW010000155.1:0-4807 GCA_045602585.1 Clostridia bacterium | reverse complement strand
TATAATATTATTGTTATTAAAGTAAAAACGACGGCATATCTTTCTTTTCGCGCCTTTCTTCCTGTACTGCATGTGCTCTGCCGCTTGTGAGCGCCTCTATACCCAAACGTATTGCCTCTGAACGTGAAACTGAATGTTTTTCACAATATTCGTCCAACGCTTTAACTGTATCTGCATTTAAACGGAAACTGAATTTATCCACCTTGGGGTTATCAGATTTAGGTCTTCCTACTTTAGCCATAAAAAACCTCTCCTTTGTTTTTGTCTTACATAAATTATACACCTATAATTTACACATGTCAATATCCGAAAGAAGGTTTTAAAACTATGCACAGTATGAACACAATGCTTTCTAAAAATACCGACGGCACATACGACATTATAATTTCGCTCTACCCACCCTGCTCTGCAGAATTTTCAAAAGAACTTACAACTATGGATGGAGGTATGCCGTCTAAAAAGAAAATACGTGCAGTAAAAATTGTTGTAGCAGGACTCATTGCCGTGTCTATACCATTTTATTGTTTAAGCAACAAAAATCAACGCTATGCAATGTCATACGTATACTTTGGTTCACACGCAAGCCAACTTGAATATATTGCTCTTGCAAAAAACACATTATCTGCCGTTTCTCCGTCTTATTTTGATATTGAAAGTGATGGCAGCGTAAAAGTTAACTATATCTCAGAAAGTTATTTGGAAAAAGTTAAAAGTATGGGGCTTAAAGTAATTCCTTTCCTGTCAAACCACTGGAACAGAGCGGCAGGTGTTGCAGCACTTGAAAACATGGATGCTACAGTAAATACTATAGTTTCTGCCATAAACGAATATAATCTTGACGGAATAAATATAGACATTGAAAACGTAACACATACCCACAAAGACAAATACACAGAACTCATCCGTCGGCTGCGTCTTGCCCTGCCAACATCTAAAGAAGTATCCGTTGCAGTTGCGGCAAACCCATACAATTGGACTACAGGATGGCACGGCTCGTACGATTATTCTGAATTGGCCCAATATGCAGATTATCTTTTTATAATGGCATATGACGAACACTACGAAGGCGGAGATGCAGGACCGGTGGCAAGTATGGAATTTGTTGAAAACTCCATACGTTATGCATTAGAAGAATGTCCACCTGAAAAAATCGTTCTGGGCATACCTTTTTTTGGAAGAATATGGTCAACCACCGATAACAGTATAAACGGCTTGGGTGTATCAAACAATCGATTAGAACAAATAATTTCCGACACGGGCGGTAAAATAACTTTTGATGAAGAGTATTTGAGCCCCAAAGCAGAATTTACAATAAAAAAAGGAGAAAGTATAACTGTTTCGGGAAAAACATTAAGTTCAGGCAATTACGTAGTGTGGTTTGAAAATGACGATTCAATAAAATCTAAACTATCTTTAGTTGACAAATACTCATTAAAAGGTGCGGGAAACTGGAGTCTTGGTCAGGAAACAAAAGATGTATGGGATTATTATTACACTTGGCTTAACGGTAAATATTTTTCAGATATACTCACGCACTTTGCAAAAGACGATATTCAAAGCGTATCTTCAATGGGGCTTATGCTCGGCACAGGTACACACACCTTTTCTCCGTACAAATCTATGACACGTGCAGAAATGGCAACAGTAGCGGCAAGAATGCTTAATTTAACATCATCGACCTCAAATATCCCACAAGACGCTAAAGAGCATTGGGCAGAAAAAGAAATTGCCGCCGTATACCAAGCAAAACTTATGGAAGGGTATCCCGACGGAACATTTAAACCGGATAAACAAGCAAGCAGAGAAGAAGTTTCTGTATTTCTTGCACGCGTTATAAAAGCCGACTTTAATTCCGGAAAGGCAGATTTTTCAGACGTCTCTCCCGACAGATGGTCTTATGATGAAATTGCCGCTTTGGCAAGCGCAGGAGTTTTATTAGGTTATCCCGACGGAACCTTCCGCCCCGAAAACATTATCGACAGAGGCGAAATGGCAGCCGTATTAAATCGAATATCAGCACAATAAAAAATACACTCTGTACAATTTGTACAGAGTGTATTTTTTACCATTTTACTTCTCTTCCTAAAATTTTATCATATGGCAAAGATATAATAACACCAATTATCATTAAAGCGGTCCAAACCAGAATGAGATTCCCCCATCCTATTCCCTCTACCGCGTTAGCAAATATAATGCTCGATACAGCAGCGGCAACATAACTCACAAAATCTAAAAATCCCGTTGCTCCTGAAGTCATACCAGTATCACGAAGGCTTACACAATATATACTCCAAAGCATTGTTGATGCACCGTTAGAAGACATAATGCCTGCTGTTAAACAAACAATATTCAAAACGGGAACTTTAAGCATATATGTCAAAGCAAAAAATATTGATGCAGTCAAAAACATAAGCAATATCGTTTTATTCATACTTTTACAAATACGTTCATAAATAAAGATTGCAATAAATGTTTCAAGAGAAATTATAAATGTTGAAACTGTAAATATCGTTGCTGACATATCTGCAGAAAAACCAAGATACTGCGCTATGTATGTGGGCATCCAGAAAACAACGCTTGTTCTGATTACTCCTGTTAAAATTGAAATTAACGTAAAACGCACTATTTTCTGTTCAATTAATATTTTAATATTGCCGCCTTTTTTCTCTTTTGGTTTATCAAATTGATTATATTTTACAATGCCTTTCTTCTCAAAAATCAAAAAGCACATAAAGCATACAACTGCCATTATAAAAAGTGCTCCGCTTCCAACGGCAAAAACATCATACCATACAAGCACAGCGGCAACAATACCTGCCAAGGGTGAGCCAAAAAATGATGAAAACGTATATCCCAAACTACAACGTACTGCATGAGCAGGTATGGTGTTTTCCGCAACCACCTTTGTCATAGGTCCGTATATCATAGCAAGGAAAAAACCTGTCATCCCGTATACTAACATCGATATATTCGGATACGCAGAAAGCCGAGCAAACAAAGCATTGGTAACTGCCGCAAAAAACAGACCCCCGCTTATCATATATCTTGCTTTTACCTTATCACCTAGAATACCATTAATAAGTTGCCCAACTGCATAAAAAATAAAATACAAAGATGATACTTTGCCAATATATTCAGCAGTATACAAGCCGCTTTCAATCATCTGCGGTGTAACTGTTCCTAAAATGTTCCTTGCAAAATAAACTGCAAGATACGAAATTGAGCACAATACCCCCAGCAAAACCGCATTTCTCACATTCACATTTTTAAATAATCCCATTTTAAAAATCCCCTTAATCATTCACACTATGCGAATTTAAAATCTCTTTCAATTCTAAATATTTTCTTCTGTCGGCATCATCCATATCAGCACGCAAAAGCGAACAGATAGCGTCCGTAAGCAAAAGTTGAGATGCACGTACTTCAGTTTCACTTCGGTTTGCAGAGCACGCAACAAGGACATAATCAGACAATTTTGCCAAAGGTGAATTTTTATTAGACGTTATACATACAACGGGAACACCGTTTTTCTTGGCATTTTTAACTGCGTCTATAACATCTTTTGTTCTGCCAGATGACGAAACCGCAATTACAAGACTTTCACTATCAAGCATCGATGCAGAAATTGCACACGTTAAAATGTCGCTTACGAACGATGCAGGTATGCCTATTTCTATAAGTTGATAGTAAAAATCCGTAGCAACTGCTGCAGAACGGAAGATTCCGTATATTTCAACTTTCTTTGCATTTGATATTTTTTCTGCAACTTTCTGCAAGGTGTCTTCCCCATTAACATCTACCGTAAGTTCAAATGACTCCTCACAATCCATAGCAGTTTTTATAAGTGCGTTATTTGGGAAACGCATAGTTGCATCTTTCTGTTTTTTTGTGCTGTCACAGCACTCAGCGACATGGTGTTTTAAAGACGGATATCCCCCGCCAACAAATTTTTTTGAAAAATTTATAATTGTACCTTGTGAAACATCTGCCATTTGGGAAAGTTCCACCATAGAATATCTTGAAAACTCTAAAGGATTATCTAAAATAATCTGTGCAATTTTTCTCTCTGCGGTAGTCAAAAAATCAATATTTGATTTTATTTGATTTAGTAAATTTCCAGACAAAAAATCACCCCTCTGCAATTCTCAATTTTCTCATTAACAAAATTGAGTATAGCACAGAAAGGTGAACGTGTCAATACCAATTATTAAAAATGTTATATAATGCCGAAAAGCATAAATCCTATTGTATTTATAGAAAAATTTGCAAACATATGCACAAACCATGATGTGTATATGTTGTCACTGCGTGCATTAAGGTAATTGAAAATAAGTCCGCCTAAAAACAGACCTGCTATGGTTATAATAAACACTCCTATCGAAAACCATCCTGTCATTATAGCAATATGATACAGTGCAAACATTGCCGCGCTGAATATGCTTGCGGCTCTGCCCGATGTTATCCGTTTAAGCGAAAGAAATGCAAATCCACGAAAGAAAAACTCCTCAACAAACGAATTTATAAATGATATATAAATAGACACTATAAGAAAATTATCGCTGTTTACACCGATATTATTTGTAAGTGACTTAGTTATTCCGGAAAAATCAAACACGTCTTTTAAAAGGAAATATGCCGCAAGTATAACTATATAAACTGGTATACAAAGCATAAATGCGGTTTTCATTCCACGTTTATTGATTTTAAAAAGGTCGCGTAATTTCAATTTCTTATCAAACAGCGAATATGCAAACGGAATCAGAAGAAACAGTATCAGTTTCATACCCGCTTTAAGCAAATACCGAGG
>JAZSBW010000154.1:0-3016 GCA_045602585.1 Clostridia bacterium | reverse complement strand
GTTTTCAACCTGTATCTGCATTTAACTATGGCGCAAAAAAATATTCCCGTGTGCGAAAAGCATTTTTCTTTACTGTTATAACGGGAGAGATACTTCTTGGAGTACTTGCGGTTGTTGGAATGATATTTTCAGGCAGTCTGGTGGGAGTTTTCAGGAATGACCCGCAAGTTATATCTATAGGTACGGTTGCGCTAAGGTTTTATCTTATGGCATTGTTTTTCCAACCGCTTGCAATATGTTCAAATATGCTTTTTCAAAGTATAGGCGAAAACAAAAAAGCAGCACTTCTTTCAACTCTTCGAAGCGGACTGGTATTTATTCCTATTTTGATTGCATTGGCAACTTTTTTTGGACTTACAGGTGTTCAGGCTTCACAGCCGGTTGCAGATGTCATAACATTTTTTATAACATTGCCTTTGGTGATAAGTTTTATAAAAAAATTGCCGGAAGACGAATAATTTGCATGTAAATAAAAAAAGATAAAAAATATGGAAGATGTTTGTTGACACTATTTTGAAATTGTGATATAATAATAGAAAATCGTGGAAAGGGAAATATCATGAACCGTTTATGTAAGACAACATCTGCAAATGTTTTAGCAACCGGGTTGGCTGAATCGGCACTCGCGGTTGTTGGTATTTCAGTTTACGGAATTGGTATTTCTGTTTTTAAAAATAAGTTTTTATCATTCGGTTTGTGATATTGCTTTTGGCGTTTATCCAAACCGTTTTTTATGTGACAAAAGTCTGATTTTAAATTAACGCAGGAGGCACTGAAATGGCAAAAAGAAAAGACATTAAAAAAATCCTTATTATAGGCTCCGGACCTATTATTATTGGTCAGGCGGCAGAGTTTGACTATGCAGGCACACAGGCGTGTCTTGCACTTAAAGAAGAAGGGTACGAGGTTATTTTGGCTAACTCTAACCCTGCCACAATTATGACAGATACGTCTATTGCGGATAAAGTTTATATGGAACCTCTTACTTTAGAGTATGTTTCAAGAATAATCCGTACAGAGCGTCCTGATGCTATAGTGCCCGGTATAGGTGGACAAACTGGCCTTAATCTTGCTATGCAACTTGAAAAAAAAGGCGTTTTGAAAGAGTGTGAGGTAGAACTTTTAGGTACTAAGAGCGATAGTATTGAACGTGCCGAAGACCGTGAAATGTTCAAAGAACTCTGCTCTTCAATTGGTGAGCCTGTTATTCCATCCGAGATAACTTATTCTTTAGATGAGGCCAAAGAAGCGGCAAAAAGAATAGGCTATCCTGTTGTTTTGCGCCCTGCGTTTACATTAGGAGGTACAGGCGGTGGTTTTGCATATAACGAGGAAGAACTTATTGAAATCGGTATAAACGCATTTAAACTTTCTCCTGTGCATCAGGTGCTTATTGAAAAAAGCGTTAAAGGCTATAAAGAAATTGAATTTGAAGTTATGCGTGATGCTTCTGACCATGCCATCACTATATGCGGTATGGAAAATATAGATCCCGTAGGTGTTCATACGGGTGACTCTGTGGTTGTAGCACCGATTATGTCACTCAACGACCACGACCTTAAGATGCTCAACGATAGTGCTATTAAAATTATTCGTGAACTCAAAATTGAAGGCGGATGTAATGTTCAGTTTGCATTGCATCCTACAACTTCTGAATATTACCTCATAGAGGTTAACCCAAGGGTTTCCCGTTCATCAGCATTGGCATCAAAAGCAAGCGGATATCCGATTGCCAGAGTAACTGCTAAAATTGCCGTTGGTATGACCTTGGAAGAAATCGCTATTGCAAATACAAATGCGGCATTTGAACCAAGACTCGACTATGTTGTTGCAAAATTTCCAAGATTCCCGTTTGATAAATTTGCATCAGCCACAAATAAACTTGGCACACAGATGAAAGCGACTGGAGAGGTTATGGGGATTGGCTCAACTTTGGAAGAATGTCTGCTTAAATCTGCCCGTTCTTTGGAGATTGGTGTAGACCATCTTTATATGTCTAAATTTTCTAAAATGAATGATGACGAAATTATTTCTTACCTTGCTGATTTTCGTGATGACAGCATATTTGCCGTTGCACAGTTGCTTAGAAATGGTGTAAGTATTGAAAAAGTACACGAAATTACAAAGATTACGCCGTATTTCTTGGAAGCGTTCAAGAGAATTACTGACTTTGAAACAGTTGTAGAAAATAATGTAAATAATACAGATGTTTTAAAGCAGGCTAAAACAATGGGCTTTTCAGATACATTTATTGCAAAACTTTGGGGTGTATCTGAACTTGACGTATTTAATTTGAGAAAAACCAACAGAATATTCCCTGTTTATAAAATGGTTGATACCTGCCATACAAATGCATATATCCCTTATTTCTATTCAACATATACCGGCGAAAATCAATCAATTGTATCTGATAAAAAGAAGATTATTGTTTTGGGCGCAGGTCCTATAAGAATTGGTCAGGGTGTAGAGTTTGACTATTCTACAGTTCACGCAGTAACAACTATTAAAAATTCCGGTTACGAGGCTATCATCATAAACAATAACCCAGAAACCGTTTCTACTGACTACACTACTGCTGATAAACTTTATTTTGAACCTCTTACACCTGAAGATGTAATGAATATTATTGAACTTGAAAATCCGGATGGTGTTATAGCAACACTTGGTGGACAGACTGCAATTAACCTTGCAAATCCCCTTTATGAACGCGGTGTAAAAATTATCGGTACTGATTGCGATGCAATTGACCGTGCTGAAAACCGCGAAATGTTTGAAGAGATTCTTAACAATCTTAATATTCCCCGTCCGGCAGGTAAAGCAGTTACAAAGATAGAAGACGGTGTTGCAGCAGCCACAGAGATTGGTTATCCTGTATTGGTTCGCCCGAGTTTTGTTCTTGGCGGCAGAGCGATGCAAATTGTTGCTAATGAAGAGCAACTTCGCCATTATCTTAAAACTGCCGTTGAAATCGACGAGGATAAGCCCGTTTTGGTAGATAAATACATTATCGGTAAAG
>JAZSBW010000153.1:0-5402 GCA_045602585.1 Clostridia bacterium | reverse complement strand
CAAAGCATTTTTACAGTATTTACCGCAAAATGTTTACTCAGAACAAAACACTTGACCAGATTTACGACCTTTTCGCTGTGCGTATTATTACCGACAGTGTTGGTGACTGTTATGCGGCACTCGGTGCAGCGCACGAACTTTATATTCCTATGCCTGGCAGATTTAAGGACTATATCGCTATGCCTAAGCCCAATATGTACCAATCGTTGCACACAACTGTTATCGGACCTGAGGGTATACCTTTTGAAATACAGATAAGAACCAAAGACATGCATGCAGTTGCAGAAAATGGTATCGCAGCACATTGGAAATATAAAGAGGGTTCAAACGCTTCTGACGGTAAACTCGACCAGAGCCTTGCGTGGGTTAAGCAACTTCTTGAAATTCAGCAGGATGCAACCGACGAGGAGGAGTTTATATCGTCGCTTAAAATTGATTTGTTTACCGACCAGGTGTTTGTGTTTACACCCAAAGGCGATGTTATGAGTTTTCCTGCGGGTGCTACACCTATTGACTTTGCGTTTGCCGTGCATAGTGCGGTAGGTTGTAAAATGCAGGGTGCAAAGGTAAACGGCAAAATTGTACCGCTTGACTATGCTATGCAAAATGGCGATATTATAGAGATTATAACTTCATCTGCAATTCACGGGCCAAATCTCGATTGGCTTAAAATAGTAAAAACAAGTCAGGCGCGAAATAAGATAAATCAGTGGTTTAAAAAAGAAAATCGTGAGGAAAATATAGAAAAAGGCAAAGAAATGCTTGAAAAAGAAATCAAGCGTCAGAGTCTTACCTCACTTAATCTTGTTCGTACTGAATATATGGACCCGCTTATCAAACGCTATGGATTCAGATCGTGCGACGATATGTATTCTGCTATAGGTTTTGGCGGTATGCCTGTAAATAAGGTTATATCAAGGCTTAAAGAAGAATACAGAAAAGATTCTGCTACCCCCGACAATATTTTGCCGGTAGAGATTTCCACACAGCCAAAGTCTAAAAAATCGTCCAATAGCAGCGGTATAGTTATAGAAGGTATAGACTCTTGCCTTATCAGATATGCGCATTGCTGCAACCCTGTTCCCGGTGATAAGATTATAGGTTATATCACACGCGGCAGAGGTGTGTCTATCCATCGTCAGGACTGTGCCAATATTGCAAACGCATATATTGACGAGGAAGAAAAGGCTCGTCTTGTGGACGTATCCTGGGAGATTAACAAAGAGGTTGCGTACCTTTCAAATATCAAAGTTGTGGCTAATGACAGAAACGGTATGCTTTTGGACATCACTAATATAATCGGTGATGCAAAAGTTCCGCTTAAAGGTATGAATGCACGTACAACACGTGATGGATTGGCTATTGTTGAAGTTACACTTGAAATCACCAATGTTGACCAGTTAGAGCGCATTATAAACAAACTTTCAGCGGTAAGCGGTGTTATAGACGTATCACGTAGCAGGCAGTAACAAATAAAATGATGGAGAGCGAGAAATATAATGATAATAGACAGATTAACACTTGGCAACTTGCAGACTAACTGTTATATATTATCTGATGAAGAAACCAAAGAGTGTGCTGTATTTGACCCTGCGGCAGAGCCGGACAGGATTATTGCCGCCGTTCAAAAACGCAAATTAAAAGTTAAATATATAGTGCTGACGCACGTTCATATAGACCATGTTATGGCACTTGATGAATTAAAAAATGCAACCGGTGCGCAGATTGTTTCAAGCAATATTGAAGCAGAACTTTTAAATGACAGTCAGGGCACTCTGGCAGAACTTTTCAGCACAAATCCTCCGCAATCCAAGGTTGATATTAAAGTGTCTGACGGCGATGTGCTTCCGCTTGGTAATTCGGAGATTAAATTTATCCTTACTCCCGGACATACGGTAGGCGGAATGTGCATATTGTGCGAAGATATTCTTATATCGGGCGATACGCTTTTTGCGTCCTCTGTAGGCAGAACGGATTTTCCTGGTGGAAGTCACAGCCAACTGATATCGTCTATAAAAGATAAACTTATGAACCTTGATGACAGCATACGTGTTTTTCCCGGTCACGGAATGTCTACGACAATAGGTACAGAAAGGGCAGAAAACCCATTTATTTAATACTTCAAGTAGAACAACATTATAATCTGCTTGAGTATATTTATGCAGATTATAATGTTGTTGCGCAGAATCTGATAAGCAAGTTTTCATACTTGCTTTTAGAAAGTTAAAGGAATACTTTTATGAAAATATGTCTTGTTAATCATAACGAACGTTATGCCGTATGCGAAATTGCTATGGCATATTTTCCGCGCACAAAATTTGAAGATGCCGATTGTTTGCCGACCGATGGCGACTATATAATAAGCGAATTGAAAGAAGATAATGGCACATATCTGTATATAACAACATTAAGTTATAATGGCGATGTGCGCACTAATTCTGTTTCGGCAAAAGAATATAATAAAACGTATTTCAAGCAGTCGTTTCACGCTATAGCAAAAGACCTTATCGGCGGTTTTTTGCCTTGGGGGGTGCTCACGGGTATACGTCCCGGCAAGATTGCACGTGAACTTATTGAAAGCGGAATGAACGTAAATGACGTAAAATCCCGATTCCTTGATTTTTATCTGACTACAGAAAATAAGGCCGACCTTGCTATAGAGGTTGCAAAAAACGAAATGCGCACGTTAAAAAATATTGATAAAGATGCCATAAGCCTGTATGTGGGTATACCGTTTTGTCCAACGAGATGCCTTTATTGCTCGTTTACATCGCAGTCAATAAAATTTACATCTAAATTTGTTGAGCCGTATCTTGAAGCACTCTATAAAGAGATAGAATACACCGCACAAAAACTTAAAGACACACCGTACCATATCGAAACTGTATATATTGGGGGCGGAACACCGACCTCGCTTACGGATAAACAACTCGGGCATCTTATTAAAAAAATGTATGCAGAATTTGATTTAAGCCGTGTTAAAGAGTTTTCTGTAGAGGCAGGAAGGCCCGATACCATTACGATAGACAAACTCAAAGTCTTAAAAGATAATAATATAACCAGGATAAGTATAAATCCGCAGACGGTAAACGATAAAACATTGCAGATAATAGGCAGAAACCATACTGCACAGGAGTTTATAGAAAGTTATTATATGGCGCTTGATTGCGGGCTTACAAATATAAATACTGACATTATTGCAGGCTTGCCGGACGAAAATGCAGAAGATTTTTTAAAAACGCTTGATTGTATAAAAGAATTAAATCCGACTAACGTAACAGTACACACAATGAGTATAAAGCGAAGTTCATTCCTTGCTCAGGACTATGATACATATTCGGTTGCAAGTGCCTCAACCGTAAATTCCATGCTTGACTCGGCTTATGAGTGTATGAGAGGTCTTGGCAAAATTCCGTATTATATGTACCGCCAGAAAAATATGCTCGGTAATTTAGAAAACGTCGGGTATTGTGACACAGGTTTCGAAAATCTTTATAATATTTATATAATGGAGGAAGTACAATCCATTATTGCACTTGGTGCGGGTGCTTCCACTAAGATTGTAAAAGGCGATAATATAAGCAGAGTATTCAATGTTAAAGATGTTTATGAATATATTACAAGGCACGACGAAATGCTCAGACGTAAAGACGAAGTTTTTAAATAGGAGGTAACTCTTATGAACGAAGTAAAAATATTACACATGGCGGATATACATTTCGGCAGACCGGCATCAGGCTTGCCAGAACATCTGCGTGATGTCAGGCGGCAAGAGGTGCGTTCCTCTTTTTCGGCGGCCATATCGTATGCCAAAGAGCATAGCGCAGATGTCGTACTTATTGCAGGTGATTTGTTCGATTGCGCAGATACCGATAAAAGCACGATAAATTTTATCGTAAATGAGTTTTTGAAGATAAAAGATATCCCCGTGTTAATTTCAGCAGGTAATCACGACCCGCTTGGAAATGCATACAAATCCCTTATAGCGTCGGAGTGTACCAATGTTACTGTTTTTGGAGCAGAGTGTGAATCAAAAACCTTTCCTGAAAAGAATTTTACGGTTTATGGTGTGGGATTTGATAATGAGGTTATAAACGAGCCGCTTCTGAAAAAATTAAAGGCAGAAGATAAAAATATGGTTAATATTGCTGTTGTTCACGGCGAACTTGCGCAAAAGAGCGATTATAATCCGATAACAGAGGCTGATATTGCCGCAACCGATATGGATTATATTGCACTTGGGCACGTACACACGTATTCAGGCATAAAAAAAGCCGGCAATACGCATTATGCATACAGCGGTGCGTTAGAGGGCGGCGGTTTTGACGAATGTGGAGATAAAGGTGTAATCTTCGGTACTGTTTCAAAAGATGGGTGTAACCTTCAACTTGTGCCTCTTGCCAGACGTAAATATAATACAATAGAGGTTGATGTAACGGGTACATCTTCTTTGCAGGAGATAATCGATAAGGTGCTTGCAGTTACGGAAAATAAAGACGATTTGTATAAAATTGTTTTAGTTGGTGAACGTCCCGAAAAAATACCGCCTAATGTTATTGAAAACGAAATAGGCGCATTCTTTGCTAAAACTAAAGATTTAACGCGTGGTGCGTATGATTTGAAAGAAATCTCAGCCGACTATACAATTGGCGGAATATTTGCTAAAAATGTACTTGAACGTATGGAAAATGCAGATGAAAGCGAAAAAGCCGACCTTATGCGTGCGGCAGATATTGTGCTTGATATTTTAGAGAGGTAAAGTTTATGAGTGATTATAAAAAACTTATAAACTCGCCTATCCAGTATGTTAAAGGAGTAGGCGAGAAGCGTACGGCTCTTTTTAATAAACTGGGTATATACAATGTTGAGGACCTTATCCATTACTTCCCAAGAGAGTATGAGGACAGACGCCATATATACACTATCTCACAACTTACCGATGGTATGGTGTGTTGTATAAAAGCACCTGTTCTTACTATCGCCACCGAGCGCAGATTTAAGTATAATCTTGCTGTATATTCGCTTGCTATAGATGACGGAACGGGCAGTATAAATGTTTATTGGTTTTCATCACCCAAATATAAGCGCAAGTTTGAGCGCGGGGAAGAATACATATTTTACGGCAAAGCAGTAAATAAAAACGGCTGGCTGCAGTTTGAACTTATAGAGGCAGAGCCTGCTGATAAAAATACAAAAACGGGCAAAATTCTGCCCGTATACCCCTTAACTAAGGGGATAAACCAGACTAATCTGCGTTCTATGATATCATCGGTTATGGATAACATTGATTTTTTTGAAGATTTTTTGCCTGATGATGTTATACGCAAAAATAATCTTATGAGTTATGATAATGCAATGCGCTGCATACATTTCCCTGATGATATGGACGATTTTGAGAGGGC
>JAZSBW010000152.1:0-6068 GCA_045602585.1 Clostridia bacterium | reverse complement strand
TTATTTCTTTTTGTGGCAATACCTTTGCCCGGAACGGGTGCATGGACCGGTTCTGCCATAGCCGCTTTGCTCGATATGCGATTGAAAGATGCAATACCTGCTATTTTGTTTGGTGTTTTATGTGCAGGAATACTTATGATGGGAATAAGTTATGGTTTTGGAACTTTATTTACACACTTTATAGGATAATAATTAAATTGAAAAGAGGATTACAATGAGTAGAAAATTATTTACATCTGAGTCTGTTACGGAGGGACATCCCGATAAAATTTGCGACCAGATTTCCGATGCTATTTTAGATGCTATTATTGCAGAAGATGCAACTGCACGTGTTGCTTGTGAAACAGCAGTTACCACAGGTCTTGTTATGGTCATGGGCGAAATTTCAACAAACTGTTATGTTGATATTCCAAAAGTGGTACGCAAAACAATTAAAGATATCGGCTACGACAGAGCAAAATATGGATTTGATTGCGATACGTGTTCCGTTCTCACCTCTATTGACGAACAGTCTTCGGATATTGCTATGGGAGTAAATAATTCCCTTGAATCAAAAGAAAGCGGTGATTTTGGCGATACAGGTGCTGGGGATCAAGGTATGATGTTTGGTTTTGCATGCAACGAAACACCTGAACTTATGCCGTTGCCTATTTCCATGGCACATAAATTAAGTAAAAAACTTTCTCAGGTGCGTAAAGACGGTATTTTGCCATATCTTCGTCCTGATGGAAAGACTCAGGTAACTGTTGAATATGTTGATGATAAACCCGTAAGAATTGATACCGTTGTTGTTTCTACTCAGCATGGTCCTGAAGTTACACAGACACAGATAAAAGAAGATATTATTAAAGAAGTAATTCTGCCTGTTGTTCCTGCTGAACTTTTAGATGATAATACAAAGTATTTTATAAATCCTACAGGTCAGTTTATCATTGGCGGACCTCAGGGAGATACCGGTCTTACAGGAAGAAAAATTATTGTTGATACTTATGGTGGATTTGCAGGTCATGGCGGAGGCTGTTTCTCCGGTAAAGATCCCACGAAAGTGGACAGAAGTGCAGCATATTTTGCGAGATATATTGCCAAAAATATAGTTAAATCCTCTGTTGCTGATAAGTGTGAAGTTCAACTTGCATACGCAATCGGAAAAGCACAACCTGTTTCTGTATCAATAAATACCTATGGCACAGGAAAGATTTCTGATGAAAAACTTACCGAAATCATAGTAAATACTTTTGATATGCGTCCGGCTGCTATAATAGATAAGTTGGATTTGCGCAAGCCTATATATAAAAATACTGCTGCTTACGGTCATTTCGGAAGAGAGGATATGGGCTTTAAGTGGGAATTAACAGATATGGCAAATGTGATTAAAGAAAAAGCAGGAATTTAACGAACAGTAATTAACCCTCTTTGCATATTATGATATAAAAATATATCGTGATGCGCAAAGAGGTGTTGCTTTTATGTGGTACATATTATGGCAGGCAATTATCACCGTACTGGTGATTTACGCTGTAATAAATATTTTAACCAAGTTTGTAATAGCGTTATTTAATCCGGAACCATATAACAGTAAAGATGCATTTGTTGTTATTAAAGTGAAAAATCAGGAAAAAAATATTGAAGGAATAATTCGAGGTGTCATCTGGCAAAATCTCAAATTGAGCAAGGGTGGATACGTTCCTAATATTCTTGTTGTTGATATGGGGTCTGATGATGACACTGAAATCATTGCACAGAAATTGTCAGAACAATATTCATTTATTTTCTACACGACTGAAGAGCAGTTTGATAAAATGAAAAGTGCCTTTGTGAAGTAGGCGGAGGGGAAATGAGATACAATACTTATTCAGAATATCTTAAAAAGAAATACGGAGAGCGTGTTTATAAAATACCCGTGAATTTGCCCGGAACTTGTCCCAATCGTGATGGCGAAGTAGGTATTGGTGGCTGTATTTATTGCGGAGAAGCAGGTGCTGCATTTGAGAATTTGCCGTGTAGTATGCCCGTTAGCGAACAAATTAAGAAAAACATCGAATATATAGGTAAAAAATACAAAGCAGATAAATACATCGTATATTTCCAAAATTATTCTAACACATATATGACCTTAGATGAATTCAAATCATATATAAATCAAGCGATAGTAACTGATGTAGTTGAAATTGCTGTTTCAACCCGTCCTGATTGCATAAATGATGACTATCTTGAATTTTTAAATACTGTCAAAGAAAAACATGGTATTGAAATCAGTATAGAATTAGGTCTTCAGTCTGTTAATTACCACACATTAATTAAAATTAACAGAGGTCATACATTGGCAGAATTTATAGATGCTGTTATAAGAATTAAAAAATACGATTTTCCTGTTTGTGCACATATAATTTTAAATTTGCCTTGGGATAATGTTACCGATGTTATAGAATGTGCAAAAATTCTTTCTGCGTTAAATGTTGAACAAGTAAAATTACATTGTTTGTATATACTTAAAGATACCCCTATGGCTGATATGTATTTAAAAAATGAATTTGATATGGGTAGTTTCTATGATTATGTCGATAAAGTAATTCTGTTTTTAGAGCATTTGCATCCGGATATAGTAGTTCAAAGAATTATTGGCCGAGCACGTGAAGAAGATTGTATTTTTGCAAATTACGGGACAAGTTGGTGGAAAATAAAGGATAATATCGACCGTCAACTTGAATTGTTTGAAACTTATCAGGGTAAAAAATGTGATTATCTGAACGGAAAAGCCCTTAAAAAGTTTGAAAAAGAATAATTAATAGCGAAAAAACTGTTGTAAATGTATGATTTTTTTGATATAATATATAGTGGATTTGATACTTGGAATTTATTTACAGATAAAGTATCTTTCCGTATTAATTGTATAGGATGGTAAACTATTATGATTAAAAGTATGACTGGTTACGGCAGATGCGAAAAACAGTTTGAAAATTATCGCATTACCGCTGAAATCAAGACTGTTAATAACCGATATCTTGATATTTACACTAAGGTGTACAAGCAGTATTCGTTTATTGAGGAAATTGTTCGCGAAACAGTATCCAACAAAATCAAACGTGGAAAAGCAGAGATTTCCTTCGTTTTTGATAATTTAAAAGACGATACTTTTAGTGTAACATTAAATGAAGAAGCCGCAAAAGGGTATTACGACGCATTAAAACAATTAGGCGATAAAATTGGATTACAGGATGATTTAACTGTTTCTAAACTTGGTAAATATAATGATGTGTTTAATATAGAACGTAAGGAACAGGATAAGGAACAAATTTTAAATGATGCTACGGAGGTTTTAACATCCGCATTGTGCGACCTTATAAAATCTCGCGGAACTGAGGGTAGCAGATTGGCTGTTTTTTTTCGTGATTGCATTTCCAATATCCGCAAAATTGTTGATTTTATTGCGGAGCGTTCACCCGCTACCGTCAATGAATATAAAGAAAAAATGGTTAGCAGAATCAGCGAACTTTTAGATGCAGTTCCGTATGATGAGGGAAGACTTCTTACTGAAGTTGCCATATTTTCCGATAAAGTCAATATAACTGAAGAGATCATACGCTTCAGAAGCCATCTTGACGAATTTGAAAGATTGCTTGAAAGCGATATCCCTGTTGGCAGAAAACTTGATTTTATTATACAGGAACTTAACCGTGAGGCTAATACGATGGGTTCGAAATGTAATGACTTTGAAATCAGTAAACACGTTATTGAATTAAAGTCTGAAATTGAGAAACTTCGCGAGCAGGTACAGAACATCGAGTGAGGTGTAATACATGAAATTAATCAATATAGGTTTTGGAAATATTGTTTCAGCAAATCGACTTGTTGCAATAGTAAGTCCTGAATCCGCGCCTATAAAAAGAATTATTCAGGAAGCACGAGATCGCGGAATGCTTATTGATGCTACTTACGGAAGAAGAACCAGAGCCGTTATTGTAACAGATAGTGATCACATTATTCTTTCTGCAGTACAACCTGAAACTGTTGCCAACAGAATGGGAAAAGACAGCGGTTTGATAGATATGGAGGACGAAGACATTGACGAATAATAGAAAAGGCACTTTATTTGTTATATCCGGTCCGTCCGGCACTGGTAAAGGAACAGTTATAAAGGCATTGCTTGAAAATCACAATGACGATGTTTTTCTGTCAATATCCGCCACAACACGCTTGCCGAGAGATGGAGAAACAGACGGTGTGCATTATTATTTTAAAACGCAAGACGAATTTCAATCCATGATAGAAAATAACGGACTTTTGGAATGGGCATGTTTTTGCGGCAACTATTATGGGACTCCGAAAAAAAGCGTAGATGATATGCTGGAAAACGGTATTGATGTAATATTAGAAATTGAAATACAAGGTGCAATGAAACTTAAAGAAAAAGATGTTTGTGCTAAATACATATTCATATTACCGCCATCGTTTGAAGAATTAAAACAGAGATTAGTCGGCAGGCAGACCGAAAATGCAGATGTTATAGAAAAACGTCTGGAAACTGCCAAAGGTGAACTGCCTTATGCCCAAAAATATGATTATGTTGTTGTAAATGATGACGTTGAAAAAGCAGTTTGCCGTATTGAATCTATAATCAATGCTGAAAGATGCAAAGTTGATAAAAATAAAAATTTAATTGAAGAGGTGCAAAAATTATGATTATAACTCCCCCGATTGATGATTTAATGAAAAAAGTTGACAGTAAGTATACTTTAGTTGTTGCTACAGCAAAACGTGCCAGAGAAATTCAAAAAACAGGTACTCATTTTGTTGAGTGCGATTCTGACAAGCCTGTTACTATCGCTATTAACGAAATAAACGAGAATAAGGTAACTTTTGCAAGTCCTGATCAGGATAAAGTAAATATAGATAATAAACTTTTGCAGATGTTTGCTGAGATAGACAAAGATTTGGCAGGAGATATAAAATAATTCTATGCCCCAATTATTATGGGGCATTATTTATAAAAAGGAGGGAAAAAGATGATTGCAAAAGTTATACTTAACAGCACATCACATGCTACTGATACTGTTTATGATTATCTTGTCCCTCAAGAGTTTAATGTTTCTGTTGGTATGCGTGTTATGGTTCCCTTTGGCAGAGGCGATAAAACCATGGAAGCATATGTTATTGCTATAAATGAAAACAGCAAATATAAATCTTTAAAATCAATTAATAAGATTATTGATGATTTTTCTTATTTTGATGATAAAGGTGTTCAAATTGCTGAATTTATGCGCCATAGATACTTTTGCAGATATGCCGAAGCAATAAAAACCCTTCTGCCACCAAATGTAAATACAAAATTTAAAACAATATTCTCACTTTTGGATTTTCAAAGCGAAGAAGCCCAGAATATCATTTCTCATTCTGTTGTTTATGAAAGAATAATTAATTTTTTAAAAAGTAACGGTGATTCAACATTTGAACAAATTGCTGAACATATTAAAGGTAAAAACTTAAAAAATGCATTAACAGAATTAAAGAAAATCGGTATTATTGCTGAACATATTTTGGATAAGCAAAATATTAAAGATACAGAGAAAGATGTTTTAAAAACGTCAATTGATAGAGAAGAGTTATATTTGATTTGCGACAATATACGAAAACGTGCATCAAAGCAGGCAGCAGTTTTAGAAACCGTGTGTGATAACGACGGAATATTTGTATCTGACGTTTTAGAACTTTGTAATACCGACCGAACTGTTGTAAACACTTTAATTAAAAAAGGATACATCTATATAGAAAAAGAAGTAGTACGCACTGATATAATTGATAGTAACGAATATCCTGAATCTGATGAAATTGTATTAACTGATGAGCAAAAACACGTTATAAAACAAGTAAATGCTGATATTGACAAAAAAGAATATTCAACTTGTCTTTTGCATGGTGTTACCGGGAGCGGAAAAACAGAAGTTTATCTTAATCTTGTTGACAGATGTATAAAAAATGGCAAAAACGCAATTTTTCTTGTGCCCGAAATTTCTCTTACTCCTCAAATGATACGTCAGGTTGTAACACGCTTTGGCGAAAATGTTGCGGTT
>JAZSBW010000151.1:0-1834 GCA_045602585.1 Clostridia bacterium | reverse complement strand
AGGCTCAACTGCTTTTCGCCTGTTACATACCTTGACCGTAAGGGAGTTACTCTTATAAGACCGCTTGTATATACACCCGAAAAACTTATAAAATCTTTTGCTAATGCAAATAATGTGCCGATTGTAAAAAATCCGTGCCCTGCAGATGGCAATACTAAACGGGAAAGAATGAAAGAGTTTGTACTGCAGCAGCATGCAGAAGATAAGGGATTTAAAGAACGTGTGTTCGGTGCAGTTGTCCGAGGTCTTGACGGCTGGAAGAGAGATGAATAAATATGAACTATATGGAACTTGCCTTTGAGGAGGCTAAAAAAGCGTATGCCATGGGTGAGGTGCCTGTAGGTGCGGTAATTGTTAAAGATATGAAAATTATATCTTCTGCACATAATCTTACTGAAACTGATAACGACCCTACAGCACACGCAGAAATTGTTGCAATACGGCGCGCGTGCAAAAAACTTGGCACCCCAAGGCTTACAGGATGCGATTTGTACGTAACGCTTGAACCTTGTGCTATGTGTACGGGCGCTATTATAAATGCACGTATACGAGGTCTTTATATTGGTGCTATGGATAAAAAAGCAGGTTGTTGCGGCTCCGTTAAAGACCTTGTAACTAAGCAATATTTCAACCATAAAACAGATGTTTATTACGGACTAATGGAAGATGAGTGTTCGCAAATATTGACGGAATTTTTTAAAGAGAGAAGATAAAAACGCAGACTCTTATGAGTCTGCGTTTTTTATGTGCAATAAATCAAATTGAATGTAAATTAATAATTTGCTAAAAGGGCAAGCATTTTCCCGATGTTATCCTCACTGTATTCAATCTCACTGCTATATGCACGTGCAATTTCTGCCAAACCGTTTAAGTCTGTAATTTTGTTGGCAGAGCATATTGATAAAATAAGTTTATCGCTTAAAACTGCAAACGCTAATCTTTCATAAATTGTGCTATCATAAAATCCGTCAGCCATATGGCGGTACACAAAATATATAAGCAACTGCTCTCTGGCGGTTTCCCAGTCATCGCAAAGATACATTTTAAAATCTGATTCTTTTAAATCTGCAAGTTTTTCTATATAAGTATCCCATATAGTGTCTAATCGTTCAAGGTTTTTAAGGAAAGCTGCCCATTGTGCAAAAGAAAAATCAGGCAGTTTTATTTTATATTTTTCTACTAAAGTATTTATTCTTTCGTTCACAGTTAAATCTCTGTTTTGCAACATTGTATATACATTTTCACGTTCTTTTAAAAAAGAGATTTCTTCTGCATCGCAACATTCTATTCCGTCTTTTAGTACTATAAATTCTGTCTTTGACTTTTTGTTGATTATAATGTGAGCAGCGGCTTCACAGCATAAGCCTATGCCGATTTCCTCGTGATTTTCAAAAAGATTACGAAACCTCGGGTGGTCGTTACATATCTGGCAAAGATGGTCTTCCCCAAGATTTATAATGATATCACACAGATTATCGTTATTTAAAAAAGGGCATCGTTCATTATGTGTTAAGACAAAATGGGGGATATCCTCTGTGCCGATGTTTCTACGTAATTTTTCACCGAAATCACCGCCAATCGCTTTGTATTTGGCATATGTATCATCATCTATATCAATTTCCCAACCTATGCAACAGTTGTGTTTGCATTTGTCGGCTATGCATTTGAATTCTTTATAATAATCAGGAGCATATATTTTCAATTTTCATCACCTTATTAAGTTTAACATTATTTTGCATATAAGTCAAAAAAAATTAAAAATTCTATTGACAATATATAAACTATAGTATATACTAACCGTATTAGTACACATAATACAGTTGTGAGGAGGTGT
>JAZSBW010000150.1:0-2134 GCA_045602585.1 Clostridia bacterium | reverse complement strand
ATACGTGGAAATGACAGCAAAGCAGGCGGTTATCTATAAAGAGGTTACAGCGGAAATCAAATCTAATATTGACAATATTAAGATGGCCAATAACCCGCTGGCGGAACTTATCAGAATGAGACAGGCTACTGGTTACACAGGGATTCTGTCAACTACCATTCAAGAGAGTGCTAAACTTGACCGAATGGAAGAACTGGTGACTGACGCAGTAGAGAACGGAAACAAGGTAGTTATCTTCTCTAACTGGACGCAAATGACCACACCGATTGCAAAGCGACTGGCCAAGTATAATCCGGCTGTAATCACGGGCGAAATCAATGCTGATACCCGTCAGCAGATGGTGGATAAGTTTCAGAACAACCCCAACTGTCATGTAATGGTAGGAACTATCGGGGCATTAGGTACGGGGCTTACCCTTACCGCAGGCACAGTGGAAATCTTTTTAGACCACCCGTGGAATCGTGCCCTGTATGACCAAGCGGTTGACCGTTGCCATCGTATCGGCCAGCGCAATAATGTAACAGTCTATAACATTCTCTGCAAGGATACCATTGATGAGCGTATTTGGGACATTGTAAATAAGAAAGGCGCTATGTCAGATTACATGGTGGACGGTAAAGTCTCAAATGCAAACAAGATGGAACTGCTTAACTTCCTAATTGGGTAGTGGTTGACACTGCCCGATGGGTATGGTAGAGTAATGTTTAGTACAATATTAGTACAGAAAGGGTGTGAGAATGAAAGGATGTGAAAACAATGGAAAATCAACAACTCAACGTGGAACAGGTAGCCATGCTGGTAGGTGTATCAGCAAAGACTATCAACAACTGGTACTGGTTTAAAAAGGAGCACCCCGAAAACGAGTATGCTAAAAAACTGCCCCCATATACGCAGGCGCATGAAAAGGCAACACGCTACTGGACGATGGAAGCGGTATATGCTCTGATTGAATTTAGAGCAAACATACCCCGTGGCCGAAGTGGCATACTGGGGGATGTAACACAAAAATGGTCTCGAAGGAGGAGAGAAGAAAATGGCAAGAAAAAGAGTAGAGGAACCCGTAAAAAGTCTTGACGAACTGATTCCGTCTTATGGTGAGCATAAGGCGGCGTATGACGACTTGAAGAAGATTGTGGACGCAGAAAACGCAGAGATTAAGAAACTGATGAAGAATAAGGCAGGTACAAAGACTGCCGGAGGCTATACTATCAGTATCACGGTTGCTGATATAGAGAGCGTGGACGAAGAGAAGATGTGCGAGAAACTTACTGATTTCCCAGAAGCACATAAGTACGGTATTATCAAGACTAAGGAATATGTAGATACTGCCGCACTTGAAACGGCCGTTTATAAGGGGCTTTTGCCAAAGACAGCCCTTGAAGCGATTGACAGTTGCAGAAGCAGTAAGCCCCGTGTTACCTTGAAAGTAGCAAAGGCAAAGGAGGTATAGACCATGATTACAGTAGAGACAACTACAATCCGTGCGACCAGCCGTGAGAGTATCAAAGTAGGAGATAACTTCTTTACAGTAGAATACTGTGAAGAACGCACTGTTCATATTGACCCTAAAACTGAAAAGGGGCAAGCCGAAGAAGAACTGATGAAAGCCCGTAGTGACCTGTGGGATACCTGTAATGAAGAAGTCGATATGCAGATACTTGAAATCGGGCGGTTGGCAAAAGAAGCAAAAAATAAAGGGAAGCGTTGACTTTCATTGTAGTATATGTTAAAATAATAGAGTGTTGAGAGATACCTCATACTATTTTTCACAAACAGGTTGGTGGGAACCTACCGCTACGGGTTTCTACTGGATAAAGAAACCTCATACGGCGGATTCTCATCAATCAAAAAAGGTGGGTGCAAGATTCAGAGTAGCGGCTGATGAATGCGCCCACTTTTAATTTATCTATAAAGGAGAAGAATATGGCATACTTTACAGTGCAAGACTGGATGGTAAAAGATTTGAAACTAAAGGGGGTAGAACGGGACGTATTTGCTATAGTATATGGCATAACGCAGGATGGCGAAAGTGATTATCATGGAAGTTTGAAATATATAGCAGAACTAACAGGGTATTCCCGCAACTCTCTTTGTAACGCCTTAAACAGGCTTACAGAACGGGGGTTATTGGCTA
>JAZSBW010000149.1:0-2420 GCA_045602585.1 Clostridia bacterium | reverse complement strand
ATTAAAGTCATTATTAAACATAAAATTTTATTTTTCATAATCATATCTCACCTGTATACAATAAAAGATTACTCTGCTTAAACATCAAATATATTTTCTCCAAATTTTTGTATACTATCCAAAAATTCCTTGCCATACTTTTTAGACACATATTCCATAGGTGTATCATAAAACGGCTTACGACCTTCCATATTATGACAATCCGTTCCAAAAACTATATTAGTATCAAACAAATTAAGCCATTTCAAAAGTTTTTTGCCTTTACGAAACATCAAAGAAGGCGTGTTAATTTGAAACACCGGTTGCATATCTATAAGTTTCATTATTTTCTCGTTGCGACCAAGCATAGAAAAATATCTGTCAACATGAGCAACCATAATTTTAACTTTATGTTGTGCAGACAATGTATATAAAACATGGTACAGGTACGGCTCCCAGTTTCTGTTTGGCATTTCTGCCATAAGATAATTCGTGCCCTGTATACACAACCTATCTAAGCCGTGATGCTGAAGTATATATTCGCTTATGGCAATCTCCGCACCGAGAACGATTTCGGGAAACTCTTCACCGCTGGCATCTATAGCAGCCATAAGTTTATCGTATGATTTCTGGCGGTCAAACAAAAATCTTCTTACTGAACAACGGCCTCTGTAATGCGGGGTGGCAACTACTTTCGTTACACCTTGCTTTTTAAGTTCAGCAAGCATTGCCAAAGATTCTTCAACATCATTTGCACCATCATCCATTTGAGGAAGTATATGACTGTGAAAATCAATCATTTATAATCACCTGCGTCTCAGTCGTTCTGTTTCGCCGTAACCATAGCCGTATCTGTATCCGTATTTATAACGATAACCGTATTTATAACCATATCTGTAACCATACCTATATTTATAAAGTCCTGTTTCATCAGATACAGTTTTATCATTAAGCAAGAAACCCAAAACTTTAGATTCTGCGAATTCCAAACTCTTCAGAGCACGTACAATACTTGGATGGGTTGTATACTTATTTCGTATTACAAGTATTGTGCCATCAGAATGTTTGGACAGAATTGCCGCATCACTTACAATATTTATAGGAGGAGTGTCAAAAATTACATAATCGTAATTTCCTGCAATCCATTCCATAAGTTCGTTCATCTTATCACCTGTAAGAAGTTCTGCCGGATTTGGCGGAATAGGACCTGATGGTATGCAATCAAAACCAAATTTGCAAGTGGTTATAATTTCAGAAAATTCATTAAAACCACTAAGACCTGATGACATGCCAACAGAGTTATCTACTTTTAAGCGTTTATGAATAGTAGGATTTCTAAGGTCTGCATCAATAAGAAGGACTTTTGAGCCTACCTGCGAAATTGAAATCGCAAGATTGATACTGGTAGTAGATTTACCTTCACCCGGATTTGGAGAAGTAACAATAAGTTTTCTGCAGCCTTTTAAGGTATTGGTAGCAAACATTACGTTTGTACGCACTGTCTTATATGCTTCTTTTACATCGAAATGGACGTTGCCCTCATAAAAATCTTCTATATATTTTCCCATATCGATATTTTGTTTTTTCTTTGAAAATGCCATAATCCTCACCGTTAATTCCCTTCATTTTTAATAGTAGGTATTACGCCCAGAACGGGTATTTCATATCTGTCTGCCATGTCTTCTTCACCACTAACAGATACATCCATAATATGAATAAGCACTATAATAAGTAATGAAATAATAGCACCAATAACAGCACCCGAAACAGTATTAAGTGCAATGTTAGGCGAGGTTGGCTCTAATGGGATATCCCCATTATCAATAATTTCTACAGAACCTGCTTTAACAATTCTCAAAATTTCATCATCGGCATTTTTTAAGATGGAATTAACAATAACAGCCGCATGATTAGGATTAGTTGTATTAACACTTATTTGAAGAATTTCTGTATTATTAAGCGACCTCATAGAAAGCATAGACTTAATTTGGCGTGAATTATAGCCCAAATTAACATCTTCAGCAATTATTTTTGTAAAAGTATCGCTACGCAGAATTTCTATATATGTATTAACCAATCTTTGTGAAGCGTTGATTTCGCTGACATCGACCCTGTCGTCTCTTACTTCTTCAACGTTTCTTACATAAAGTGTACCGATAGATGTATATGTCGGTTCCACTAAAAAAGTACTGTAACAAAATGCAATAACTGTGGTAACAGCCACACAGGTAATTATAATCCACAGTCTGCGCAAGACTAAATCTACAAGTTCAGAAATATTAATTTCTCTTTCCAAAATACGCACCTACTATCTTTAAATTTATAGTTATGGGCAAATTAACCCAATCATATCAATACAAAATATATTATAACACATTTTTTTTAATATGTAAATAACAATTTTTATTAACAAAAATTATTATATTATACACTTATGTACT
>JAZSBW010000148.1:0-10542 GCA_045602585.1 Clostridia bacterium | reverse complement strand
CCTCTGTTCCACGCAACCTCTATTGCATGACGAATAGCGCGTTCTACTCGTTGAGGAGTAGTATCAAACTTTTTAGCAACAGCAGGATACAACACCTTTGTTACAGAGTGTGCAAGTTCCATATCCTCGGTCATCATAGTAATAGCAGCACGTATATAATGGTAACCTTTTATATGTGCAGGTATACCCACACGCTGAATAGTTTCAGTTATACGGCGCTCCATATTGTAGTCCTGACCAATACTTCTTGCCCTAACTGTATTTTCCCGTATAAGTTCAATAAGTACAGAATAATCAAGCGGACGAAGCAGATAGTATTTAGCACCCAAATCCATTGCTTTTTGCATAAGCAAGTTATTATTTACAGACGAAACAACTATAAAAGACGGTTTGACCTCTAGTTTTGCCTCACCAATCTTTTTAATAACGCCTAATCCGTCAATGTGCTGCATAACTATACCGATTATTACGATATCCGGTTTAGCATTTATAATTTCGTTATATGCCTCGCGACCGTTATACACGCACTTGATAACATCAGTATCATTAAACGTTCCCAAAAAACGGCTTAATTCCTCACAAAAAGCAGCATCGCTATCTGCTATCAAAATTCTGGCTTTCTTCTTTTCGCGCATTGGTTTATGTCCTCCTCGACAACTAATTAATTGGTAAAATTTGTTATACAGAAATTATATACCATATTTTTCCAAAAAGCAATAGCGAAATTGTAAAAAAATGTAATTTGGTAATTTTTTACATAATCATCAAGGAGTTTTTGTTTATTTATATACTAATTTTTATTTTTTAATGGAGTGTGAGTCGAAATAATTTCTGCAATGTAGTCAATAAAACGTATATATATTTAATAATGACACACTACAAAAATCTCATTATAAAAACCACAACGAAATTTACACTGCTCCAGTTTATGCACCATACAAAAACCCCTATGGTATTTTATTATACCATAGGGGTATCTATTATCAGACCTTCTATTTATGCGTATGGAGCAAATGGAAATTTATTATTTATCTACTTTTAAAAATTCAAGATATTTTTTATACGCTTCTTCCGTTTTATTTGTCCGAGGAACATAATAATGCTTACCAACCAGCGTATCGGGAAGATATTGCTGATCCACATACGCATTTTTATATGCGTGCGGATATTTGTATTCCGTACCTCTGCCGAGTTTTCCGGCACCGGAATAATGTGCATCTTTAAGATGAAGCGGAACATTTCCGCTTTTACCTGCTTTTATATCTGCCATAGCATCGTCGATTGCACATATACCTGCATTCGACTTTGGCAGGCAAGCAAGCATTATAGCCGCATCAGCAAGCGGTATGCGTGCTTCGGGGAGTCCCAATTGCAAAGCACAGTCCACACACGATTTTGTAACTGTTATAGCATTCGGATACGCAAGACCTATATCCTCCGCTGCTATAACCATTAATCTTCTGCAAGCGGATATAAGGTCGCCCCCCTCAAGCAATCGCGCAAGATAATGCACCGCAGCATCGGGGTCACTTCCGCGTATTGATTTTTGAAATGCGCTCATCACATCATAGTGGCTATCGCCGTCCTTATCAAACATAAACGCAGATTTTTGCGTTGCAGCACAGGCAGTTTCAAGGTCGATATCAAGCAAATCTCCGTCACGGTAAAGGCGCATCTTTACACACATCTCAACCGCATTTAAAGATTTGCGTACATCACCACCTGAAGTGTGTGCAATATGAATTATCGCATCTTCAGAAAAGTTTATTGTTTTCTCCGGATAATCGTTTTTTATACACTCTATTCCCCGACGTACTGCGTTTGAGATATCCTCTGCATCAATTGGTAAAAACTCTACTACCGTACTGCGTGAAAGTATAGCGTTATAAACGTAAAAATACGGATTTTCGGTAGTACTTGCAATAAGCGTTATACTTCCGTTTTCTATATATTCCAAAAGCGACTGTTGTTGCTTTTTATTGAAATTCTGTATCTCATCAATGTAGAGAAGTACACCGCCACCTGCGTGAAGTGTGCCGAGTTCTGCAACTATTTCTTTAATGTCTTTTATAGATGCGTTCGTGGCGTTTAGTTTATAAAACACCTTACCGCTTGCCGCCGCACATATATTTGCGACAGTAGTTTTTCCTGTACCCGACGGGCCGAAAAATATCATATTGGGAATATCGCCACCGCGTACCAGATTAGTAAGCAGTTTATCCTCACCTATTATATGGCTCTGCCCCACTACATCGTCTAATGTTTTGGGACGTATTCTGTCAGCAAGGGGAGACTTCATATAAATCACCTCTAAAAAATCAAAACAAGCCGCTTTTTATGCGGCTTGTTTAATTATATCAAATTATCTGTACAGCGGATATTTATCGCAAAGAGCCGCTACTCTTGTGCGGACAGCATCCTGATTAGCCTCAAAATCATTGAGTGTAAGGCTTATAAGATCGGCAATTTCTGCCATGTCTTCTTCCTTCATACCTCTTGAGGTTACAGCAGGTGTGCCGATTCTCAAACCGCTTGTGATAAACGGTGACGCAGTTTCAAACGGAATAGTATTTTTATTAGCAGTAATGCCAACTTCGTCGAGCATTTTTTCTGCATCCTTACCTGTAATGTTTTTATTTCTTAAATCAATAAGCATAAGGTGGTTATCCGTACCGTCTGAAACGAGTTTGAATCCTTTTTCTTTAAGCGCATCTGCAAGTGCTGCAGCGTTTTTAACAATCTGTGTCTGGTATGCTTTGAAAGCGTCTGTATGCGCCTCGCCAAAGCATACTGCTTTTGCGGCGATAATATGCATCAAAGGTCCGCCCTGAATACCGGGGAACACTGCTTTATTAATCATTTTAGCGTGCTCTTCTTTACAAAGAATCATACCGCCTCTTGGCCCGCGCAAGGTTTTGTGTGTTGTGCTTGTAACAAAATCTGCATACGGAACGGGATTAGGATGAAGACCTGCAGCAACAAGGCCTGCAATGTGAGCGATGTCAACCATAAGATATGCGCCAACCTCTTTTGCGATTGCAGAGAATTTTTCAAAATCAAGTGTGCGTGAATATGCGCTGGCGCCTGCAACAATAAGTTTTGGTTTGCACTCTAAAGCAATTCTGCGTACCTCGTCATAATCGAGCATTTCGGTTTTTTCATCAACACCGTAAGGAACGATATTGTAATATTTACCGGACATATTAACAGGGCTGCCGTGACTTAAATGACCGCCGTGTGAAAGATTCATACCCATAACGGTATCACCGGGTTCAAGGCAAGCAAAAAATACTGCCATATTAGCCTGTGCACCTGAGTGCGGCTGAACATTGGCATGCTCTGCGCCAAAAATCTTTTTAGCACGTTCAATAGCCAGATTTTCAACAATATCTACACACTCGCATCCGCCGTAATAGCGTTTACCGGGATACCCCTCTGCGTATTTATTGGTAAGAGGTGTACCCATAGCCTCTATAACTGCGTTGCTAACAAAGTTTTCACTTGCAATAAGTTCTATTTTACTGCGTTGACGGTTAACCTCTGCCTCAATAGCATCAGCAACCTGAGCGTCAACTTTTCTGATTTCTTCTGTGCTGTACATAATATAAATTCCTTTCGTACTTTTAATATATATATCATTATACATATATGTAACAAATTTTTCAAGAGTAATTTTAAATTAAGACATAATTATATATTTATTGACATAACAAGTGCAAAATTATATAATTATATTATTGACTAAAATGTGTTATCGGAGAAATATTTATGAAACGCATTTCACTATATGCACTTATCCCATATCTGCTGATGGTGTTCAGTTTCAGCACAAGATATTTTGATGTATATATTTTAACGGTTACAGGAATTTGCACAATAAATTTTATACATAAAAGAAAAATTACAATGTCCGTTTTTATATTGTTTTTTTCAGCACTTGCATTTTTCAACTGTGCATCGTCTTATTCTTTATGCAACAAAAGTTTTTATCCTCTTATTGGCAAACCTGTTGCGCTTACTTGTATGATTGACTCTACACCCTCCGTAAATGAAGACAGCATACAGTTTACAGCAAAAATGATATCTGCCGAATTAAACGGCAATATTATCAATTTAAACGAAAAAATTCAGGTTTTCGTAAGCGGACGGAATATAAATCTTGTGTACGGGGATAAAATAGAATTTAAAACCACTTTTTTTCTTCCCGATGAAAGCCAAAACGATGGCGGATTCAATTACAGAAATTATTTGCGTTCACAGGATATACACGTTGTATGCAATACGTATGATTTTGCCATTTCAAATTACGGGATATACGAAAAAGTAAATCCGTTAATACATAAAATATTTATTCTCCGAAGCACTTTGCTTGATAAGTGTGACAGATTTTTAAGCGAAGACGAATCCGCTTTTTTAAAAGCACTTATACTCGGGTATAAATCAGATATGTCGGATAATATAAATTTATATATACGGCGTTCTGGCATCTCTCATATAGTTTCAATATCTGGATTGCATCTTGCAATAATGATGGCTCTGTTAAATCTACTTTTACAAAAACTTAAATTTCGCTCAAGTATATTTATTGTACCAATAATCAATACTTTATCCGCCTTATTTATAACTGCACTTACGGGATTCTCACCTTCGGTTAAACGTGCTGCAATAATGCTTATTATATCAAACTCCGCCTCTATGGTTTACAGAGAAAACGATTCTGTTCAATCACTTTCATTCGCATTGCTTATATTACTTTTTGTAAATCCTTTTGCTGTATGGGATGTTCGTTTAACATTATCCGCAATATCTATTTTGGGCATAATACTTTTAAATGAACGAATAAACAGAAAATTATCTCATTTTATAAAACCTGCTTTTATTCGCGATACACTTTCTATGACACTTTCTGCACAGACAATTACTGCACCGCTTTGCATTTATTATTTCGGTGCAATATCTGTTCTGGGAGTTTTGACAAATCTTATAATTGTACCTATTATTCCTTATATTATGGGAATGGCAATTGTGTTTATGATAATGCCGTTTGATGTTTTGTCAAACTTTTTGTCCGACGGTATTTGGGGTTCTGTAAAACTTATAACATCAATTGCAAAATTAATTTCAGCGATTCCGTTTTCACAAATAGAAATAAGTTTTATAGAATTTACACGCACATCTTTACTTATAGGTTTTGTTATTTACACTATTAAAAAGACTGTTCTGTGCAGAGTGTTTTACAAAAACGCTATTTGCTTTTTACTTGCTTGTATAGCAGTGGTTTTAATCTTTTTTCCGCCCACATCAGACAATGTTAAAATAACTGTTATAAATGTCGGTCAGGGCGACTGCACGCTTATACAATTTCCAAACGGAAAAAATATGCTCGTTGACGGCGGTGGCTCTGCAACTAACGATTTTGATACAGCAGATACAATTATAAAGCCATATCTCATCAAGAACGGTATAGACAGAATTGATTATGCAGTAATTTCTCACTTCCACGCTGACCATGCAAACGGAATACTCAATCTTGCGCGCAGTTTCCCAACAGGGTGCATAATTGCACCTGATTATTTCAAAGCAGGAACCGAGAAAACAATCCAGACCGCTTTAGATATTTGTCTGCAGATGAATATACCTTTATATATGATGGACAAGGGCGATGAATTTATAATTGATGATGAAATATCTTTCAAAGTATACAGTCCTGATAAATCGTATATTTATGGTGAAAACGATGCATCTATGGTATTTAAAATTACAGCATACGGGAGATACGTGTTATTTACAGGAGACATAGAAAACTATACAAGGTACATACTTACACGTGAAGAAGATATATCATGCGATATTTTAAAATCACCCCATCATGGTGATTACTCTATAGCAGACAACGATTTCTTAGACGCTGCATCACCTAAATTGGCATACATTTGCGTCGGAGAAAATAACACGTACGGCCATCCTGACGAAAGAACACTTAAATTATGCGCTGACAGAAACATCAAAGTACTCAGAACTGATTTGGAAAAAACGATAAAATTCATAATAAAAAGGAACGGGAAAATTAAAATTTACTGATAAAGGAATGAATTTATTTGCAAAGCATAAAGCAACAAATTAAAGAAAAATCTATACAAGGAGCATACCTTATATACGGCGAAGAGGATTTCCTAAAAGACTTTTACACAAAACGCATTACCGAACTTTGCACAGAAGAAGGCCCAAAAGAGTTTAATTATATGAAACTGGGCGCAGACAAACTTGACAACAATGTAATTACAGAATTTATTGTGTCTATGCCGTTTATGTCAGACAAAAAAATACTGGTACTTAAAAACAGTGGTATATTCTCTAAAGCAAACGAGGCAACAAAAAAATTCTGGACAGAAATTTTTGACACTGTCCCAGAGTATATGGTTATAGTGTTTTGTGAGAGCAATGTTGACAAGCGCAGCGCACTTTTTAAGGCTATATCCAAAAATCATACAGCAGAGGAATTTCCGTTAAGCAAGGAATCCGACCTTATAAACTGGTTTGCCAAAATACTGGCTCAAAGCGGCAAATCAATGACAAAAGAAGATATTTGCTTTGTTATAGAGAACGTGGGCAGAAATATGTATCTGCTAAAAAGTGAGGCTGAAAAACTTATTTCGTTTACTGCAAACAAAGAAGGGTTAATATCGCACGAAGATGTTGAAGTATGTATCTGTAAAAGTTTAGAGGGCAAAGTATTTGAACTTATTGATAATATAACAAACGGAAATAAAAGTAAAGTTGTTGACGGAATCCGCGACCTTAAAACTTTACGTGAGCAGCCTGTAATGATTATCGCATTAATATTCAGGCAATTTTCACTTTTGCGCAAGGTCAAGGTATTTGAAAACGAACCTGTATCTGTAATAGCACAAAAAACCAAACTGCGCGACTTTGTTGTAAGGAAAAATCTTGCTCAACTTAAACGATTTACAACAGACGACCTTGATAATGCAATTTTTATGTGCAACAAAACGGATGAAAGTATAAAATCAGGTCTGTGTGAGCAATGGCTTGCATTAGAAAAACTTGCAATATCATTAATGAAAGATTAAGGACTGATACCAATAGACATAATATACCCCAGAATGGCGGTTTGCCCGTTTTGCAGGCAATACATCAAAACAGATATCGGCATATACAGACAAATAATAGCCAATCGCGATACCGATGCTTTAAAAAGCGTATTAAACGGTAAAGCCAATACTATAAAATGTCCGTTTTGCAACGAAACATTTTATTATGAACATAATTTTTTAATACTTAATTCTAATAAGAACTATGCAATAGCATCTGTACCGAATATACGGGAGTCGCTTGACAACATTAAAACTTCACTTTTTAATATACTTAATAAACAAGATTTCAAACTAAGGCTTGTTCACGAATTTATATATGTTATAGAAAAAGCAAGGATTTTTGAATTTGACCTTGACGACCGTGTACTTGAAATTATAAAATATAATTATATAGTAAAACCGAAGGAATTAGGCACTAATGCAAAAATAATTCTTTCAAACACAACAAACAGCAATCTTGAATTTACAATGTACGACGAATTGGACAAACCTGTTACACACCATTATGTTGCACTGGATTCATATTACAAAACAAGTACATTGATTAAAAAAGAACTGATAACCTCGCCCACAACAAGTTGGAAAAAGATAGACCTTAACTGGTCAGAACAATATACAAAGGAGAACTTAAAATGATTAAAAACGCCATTGTAGGTCAGTCAGGCGGACCAACCGCCGCAATTAACGCAACTTTAGCAGGTGTTATAGAAAAATGCCTGAAATCAAATGAAATCGGTACTCTCTACGGTGCCGTACACGGAATTGATGGTCTGCTTAAAGAAAATCTGATTAATCTTAATAAAATTTTTGAAATCAATGACAATCTGGAACTTTTAAAAGTTACACCGTCTTCATACCTCGGTTCATGCAGATACCGTTTGAAAGAAGAACAGATTGATGATGTTTTTGCCGTGTTTGAAAAGTATAATATAGGATACTTTTTCTACATAGGCGGTAACGACTCTATGGATACAGTTGCAAAGTTATCACAAAAAGCCGATGAATACGGAGTAAAAGTTATAGGAGTGCCCAAAACCATAGACAACGATTTATATGGTACTGACCATTGCCCAGGCTTTGGAAGTGCGGCAAAATACATAGCGACATCCGTTATGGAGGTAACGCGCGACTGCACATGTTATGATTTAAACTCTGTTACAATAATTGAAATCATGGGCAGAAACGCAGGCTGGCTTACTGCTGCATCGGCACTTGCACGTTGCAACGGCAACACCACACCTGACCTTATTTATCTACCCGAACGTCCGTTTATAATTAATAAATTTATAGAAGATGTAAAGAAAAAAATAGAAGAAAAACACAGTATAGTGGTTGCTATATCCGAGGGTATCCTTGACGAAAACGGCAACTATATATCAGAACAGTCTGCCGCTTTTAAAGACGATTCGTTCGGGCACGGGCAGTTAGGCGGAGCAGGTAAAACATTGGAAGAATTAATCAAAAACACACTTCATTGCAAAGCACGTTCCATAGAAATCAACCTTTTGCAAAGATGCGCGGCACATATGCTCTCCAAAACCGATATAGATCTTTCTGTTGCTATCGGTAATGCAGCAGTTGACGCTGCCGAAAATGGGAATAGTTGCGTAATGATGGCATACCGTCATAAATCGGCTTCTGCTTTTGAAACAGATATTATTCCTGTACCTATTGCCGGTATAGCAAATGCTGAAAACAAAGTCCCTGATGAATTTATTTCAAAAGACGGTAATGATATCACAGAGAAATTCATAGAATATGCTAAACCCCTTATTCAGGGAGAAATGGCTACCCAGATGTTAAATGGTCTGCCATTGCATTTAATAAGACAATAGTTGAAACAGGACTTTCCAATTAATATGAAAAGAAAAACAACAATTTTTATAAACTTGCGGTTCGGCACGTTTTTTCTTGTGCTTTTGTTTTTGATACTTCTGTCTGTAAAAATTATATTTACCGACAGGCACATTGACGGGCAGACAATAGAAAACGCCTATGGTCTTACAGTAGTAAACAATATATTACCTGATGAGTCACCACTGCGTACGCATATCCCCAGAAATATCAAATACATAGTAATTCACGAAACGGGTAATCCGTCTTCTACTGCCAATGCACAAGCACACAATCACTACCTTGAATGTAACGGTGATGGAAGTACAGCGTGGCATTACACAGTTGACGAGCGTATTGCATACCACCATATACCCGATGATGAAATTGCATACCACGCTGGCAAAGGTAACAGGTCAGGCATAGGAATAGAATTGTGTGTAAATCAGGGCGGAGATTTTGAAAAAACATTTTACAACGGTGCTAAACTTACCGCAAAATTAATTGACATATACGGTCTTTCCGTACACTCAATTAAACAACACGCAGACTTTATGGACAAAAACTGTCCCGAAAACATCCGCAACAACGACCGATGGATAGAATTTTTATCGTTAGTTCAAGAATATCTTGAGGAGAATTAGATGAAAAAGTTATTGAGTTTAACACTTATACTTTCTATACTTTTTGCCGCTATTCCCGTAACAGCAAATCAGCAGGAAATGCGTGCAGTATGGTTTTCGTATGAAGATTATGCCACGCAGTTAGGCTCGCTCAGTAAAACGGAATTTGAAAGTAAGGCAGACGAAATATGCAAAAACATCAAATCTGCCGGATTGAATACTATAATATTTCATGTACGGGCATTTTCTGATGCATTTTATAATTCCTCATATTTTCAGTACTCAAAATACGTATGCGGCAAGGCAGGTATAGCGCCTGATTACGATCCGCTGTCTTTAATGTGTGCAATTGCCCACAATAATGGGCTGGACATACACGCATGGATAAATCCATACAGAATTGGAAATCCGAACAATGTAACTGAAGGTTCCATAGCATACGCATGGAAAAACACCTACGGCGAAGAACGTGTATGCGATGTAAACGGATTATGGTATTACAACCCTGCAAGCGAACACGTAATTGAGTATATAGTTGAGGGTGTACGTGAAATTGTTAAAGGCTATAATATTGACGGAATACACTTTGACGACTACTTCTACCCCACTGCTGACGAAAGTTTTGACAAAGCATCTTACGATGCATCGGGAACTACTCTTACATTAAATGAATGGCGAATTGAAAATATTAACTTGCTAATTAAGAAAACTTATGATAGTATTAAAGAGATTAATCCAAATGTTTTGTTTGGCATAAGCCCGAATGCAGATATTGATAAAAATTATTCACAGTATTTTGCCGATGTAAAAAAATGGGCAACAGAAAAAGGTTATGTTGACTATCTTACACCGCAGATTTACTTCGGGTACGAAAACTCTACTATGCCCTTTACTGCAGTTCTTGAAAAATGGGATAACCTGTGCACAACGCCTGACCTGTATATCGGTATTGCTATGTATAAGGCAGGTAA
>JAZSBW010000147.1:0-7979 GCA_045602585.1 Clostridia bacterium | reverse complement strand
TAAAAAGTCCGTGTCGTGGGGGATGCGCACTCTTTCTGTTTTGGCAGATTTTTTTGCCTGAGCCTCCTGCTTTTGAATATACCCCTCGTATTTAATCTGGATATTTACCTGCTCGGCAACATCAAGCGGAAGTTTAACTCTTTCGTTGTCTATTTCTTCAACTAAAAAATAGTCAAGTTCAGGTCTGCGGATAAGTTCGGCGAGTTTTACACCCGTTGTAATAGGGGAAGTGCCGTTCCTTTTTAAAAGGTTGTTTACTTTTTCCGACGGACCGATATTGATTGCATTAATGCGTTCAATTTCGTTTTCAATCTGAGACTTTTTAATTAAGAATTTTTCGTATCGCTCGTCGCTGATAAGTCCTATATCGTGTCCGATTTCTGTTAAGCGTAAATCTGCATTATCCTGCCTTAAAAGGAGCCTGTACTCGCTTCTTGAGGTCATCATTCTGTATGGTTCATTTGTACCTTTAGATGTAAGGTCGTCAATAAGAGTACCGATGTAACCTTGGCAGCGGTCAAGCACTACGGGTTCTAATCCTTTAATCTTGCGTGCGGCATTTATACCTGCCATAAGTCCCTGTGCAGCGGCTTCTTCATAACCGGAACTTCCATTAAACTGACCTGCTCCGTAAAGACCTGCGTGGTCTTTAAACTCAAGTGACGGATATAGCATAGTGCTGTCTATACAATCGTACTCAATAGCATATGCAGTACGTGTAATTATTGCATTTTCAAGTCCTGCTATGGAGTGGATAACTTCTACCTGAACATCTTCGGGCAAAGATGACGATAACCCCTGAATATACATCTCGTCAGTATTGAGTCCCAGCGGTTCAATAAAGAGTTGGTGTCTTTCTTTATCGGGAAAGCGTCTTATTTTATCTTCTATTGAGGGGCAGTATCTTGGGCCGATTCCTTCGATAAGTCCGTTAAAAAGTGGAGAACGATGCATATTATCAAGTATTATCTTGTGCGTGCGCTCGTTTGTGTATGTCATATGGCAGCATACTGCGTTGGGGTTAGGCTCGGTTGTTTCAAAAGAAAACGGTGTAACAACCTCATCGCCGTATTGTATTTCCATTTTGGAAAAGTCTATACTGCTTTTTGTAACCCTTGCAGGTGTTCCTGTTTTAAAACGCATAAGTTTTATGCCGTTTTCTGCAAGACAGGCAGAAAGTTCGTTGGCAGGGAACACACCGTCAGGTCCGCCCGAATATGCAACATCGCCTACAATGATTTTGCCTTTTAAAAATGTGCCTGTGGCAATTATAACTGCTTTAACGTGAAACTGTGCACCAAGACGTGTCGTTACAGAGCACACAGCACCGCTGTCGTCAAAGCCTATATTTACAATTTCGGCTTGTTTAAGTTCTAAATTTTCCTGACGTTCGATGCGTTTTTTCATCTCGTCTGTGTAGGCGCGTCTGTCTGCCTGAGCACGTGGAGAGTATACTGCAGGGCCTTTGCCTCTGTTTAATATTCTGGATTGTATTGCGGCAAAGTCCGCCACTTTACCCATCTCGCCACCGAGAGCGTCAATCTCACGTACAAGTTGACCTTTTGCAGTTCCGCCTATACACGGATTGCACGCCATATTGGCTATAAAGTCTAAATTGGTGGCAAACATTATGGTTTTGCAACCAAGACGTGCAGCGGCAAAAGCCGCCTCGCAACCTGCGTGACCGCCACCCACTACTGCAACATCGTATGTTCCCATATAAAAATTATTGCTCATTTATAAAACAAATCCTTCCCGTCATTTTCCAACGCAGTACGTTTCGAAAATTGTATTTATGATATCGTCGGAAATTTCTGCACCATCTATTAAGTTGAGCGCATTAGCTGCTGAGTGTATATCGTCTATCGCCATATCTGACGACAAAATTTTTACTGTGTTTAGTGCGCTTTGTGTAAATGTACGAGCCTTTTTAACTGCGTCTTTTTCTCTTTCTCCTGAAAGGAGCGTGTCAGACTCTGTACATTCTTCAATGCCGTTTATATAAATCTGTTCGATTTTATCTGTAAGTTCTTTTAATCCGTCACCGCTTTTGGCACAGAATTTAATTGCATCACTTTCAAACGGTAAATCAAAATTTTGCGCAATATCGCACTTGTTTGCAATTATTATGGTGTTTTTATCTTTAACCATATTGTATATCTGCATATCGGCATCTTCTAAAGGCTTAGAGCAATCCACTACAAAAAGCACAAGTTCTGCAACTTCTGCAAGGTTTTTTGCTCTTTCAACACCAATGCTTTCAACAGTATCGCCCGTTTCGCGTATGCCGGCGGTATCTGTAAGTTTAAGCATAAGGTTGCCTACTGTTACAACTTCTTCAATGGTATCCCGTGTAGTTCCGGGGATATCAGTAACAATTGCCCTGTCGCATTGAGCAAGCAAATTCATAAGTGACGATTTACCCACGTTCGGTTTGCCGACTATTACGGTAGGTATACCTTCTTTTGCTACAATGCCTTTATCGGCATTTTCCAAAAGGTTGTCCATCATAGATATTGTATTTTCAAGTGATTGCTCAATTTTTCCGTCCTCTGCCTCGTCAAGTTCTTCGGGAAAATCAAACGATGCCTGAATATAAGCGGCAGTTTCCATTAAATTTTCACGTATATTACGTATGCGTTCAGCAAGTTTGCCGTTTAAGTGGTTTAGCGCCATTTTATGCTGGAGTTTGGTTTTGGCATTTATCATATCCATAACAGAACTTGCATAGGTTAAGTCCACTCTGCCATTCAAAAATGCGCGTTTTGTAAACTCACCCGCCTCTGCAGGACGTGCACCGGCATCATAAACTGCACCGAGTACGGCTTTGGTAACATAAAGACCGCCGTGACAGTTAATTTCCACAACATCTTCTGCTGTAAATGTGTGTGGTGCGTGCATAACGCTTACAAGCACCTCGTCGATTGCCTCGCCGTTTGATATTATATGACCGTAATTAATACTGCGGTTGGGTGCATCTGCAAGAGTTTTGCCGCTTTTGGAACGAAAAACTTTATCGGCAATTTCTATTGCATCGCTTCCGCTTATACGTATTACTGATATGCCGCCTCTGCCATAGGGGGTGGAAACGGCTGCTATTGTATCGTAGTCCATGATAAACCTCACCAAAAAATATATACATTATATTATAACATTTTTAAATTGATAAAGCAATATTTTTCAAATGTATTTTTTAGCAAAAATCGGTAAAAATATTAGCGGAGTGATAGTGTATGATAAGAAACCTGTTTCTATATAAAGAACCTGCTGATAAGTACCGGTTTGAAATATCTGCGGATAATGGCGAAGAAAAACCATTGCTTGAGCCTATGGAAAACGTCAGCAGCGATATTAATGTCAATCTTGAATATACAAAAGAACTTTTTTCGTTCCCCCAAAATAGCGATATTGTTATCCGTGAGTTTGACGTAAGCGTAGAGGGGGAACTATTGCGCGGGTTTGTAATATGTGCCGATGGTCTTGCAGGAAGTGCGCTTATTAACGAAAGTGTTCTTTTGCCGCTTATGTGTTTATCTGATTTAGAGCGCCGTCATGGAGAAAGTACGCATGATTATATATACAGGCGATTAATTCCGCACGTACGTCTTTCGCAAGAAGGCGATATAAATAAACTTTTAAAACCCGTCAATTACGGCAACTGTGCTGTGTTTATAGATACATTAGACGTGGGTTTTGGAATAGATGTAAAGTCTTGGTCGCACAGGGGTGTAGGGGAGCCGGCAAACGAAACGGTTATCCAAGGCCCTCACGAAGGATTTAACGAGATGCTCCGTGCAAATACCGCGCTTATACGAAAAACTTTAAATACACCGAATCTTGTTATGGAAACGGCGACTCTCGGCAAAACCAGCCAGACATATGCATCTATATGCTATCTTAAAAATGTGGCAAACTCCTCGCTTGTGGACGAAGTGCGGTACAGACTTAATAATATTGATGTTGAGTATATTTTATCTTCGTTAAACCTTGCTCAGTATATAGAGGAATCAACTTACCTTTCCATACCTCAGGTTGTTGCAACTGAACGTCCTGACCGTGTATGCAATGCTTTGGTTGAGGGCAGAGTGGCGATAGTTGTAAGCGGAAGTCCGCAGGTGCTTATTGTGCCGACAACTATTTTTGACATGGCAACCTCGCCGGAGGATACGTACTTGCGTCTTCCGTATTCATTTTTAATACGCATAGTCCGTATGGCGGCAATAGTTCTGTCGTTATTTGCACCGGCGGTGTTCTTAGCGGTTATGAATTTTCATCAGGAACTTATACTGACGGACATTTTATTTGCGCTTTCAAAGGCACGTTCTGCCGTGCCGTTTTCATCACTTATAGAATTGCTTTTAATGGAACTTTCGTTTGAACTGATTAAAGAAGCGGGAATACGTGTCCCCGGTCCTGTTGGCTCTACACTCGGCATTGTTGGCGGACTTATTTTAGGGCAAGCGGCAGTATCGGCAAATATAGTAAGCCCTATTATGATAATCGTTGTGGCTGTTACAGGTATTGCATCTTTTGCAATACCAAGTTATCAACTTTCATTTTCGTTCAGGTTTATGCGTTTTATTTATACCTTTGCAGCGGCAATTGCGGGATTTTTCGGTATATTTACAGTTATGTTTATAGACACGCTTCTTATAGTAAACACTAAATCTTTCGGTGCTGCATATGCGGCTCCGCTTGCACCGAGAACAAAGTCTAAAATAGCAAATCTGTTCTTTACTGAGCCTATATGGAAAGGCGGCAGACGTCCTGACTATCTTGAGCCGAAAGATAAACACGACAGTGCAAAAATAAGCCGCACATGGAAATACAAAAGGAAGTGATGATATTTGTCAGACATAAATTCTCGAAAAATCAGCAGCAAAGAGGCTACGTGGTTTTTGATTATACTGTTTGTGTCGAAAATATTGTTTGCCGATATAAATAAGTATATAAATTTTTCCGGAACGGCTGCATATATGCAAACTGCATGGTGCGCTGCTCTGGCATTAGTGCTTTTTTTGGTGACGGCGTATATTGCTGATGGCGACGATATATTTTCTGCATCATATACAGCGCTTGGCAATATCGGTATGAAAAGTGTTGGCATATTAATATCCGTTTTACTGATTTTTGATGCGGGAGTTATGTTCAGGGTGTATGCCGATATAATCGCTTCAATTGTACTGCCTGATTCTGCCGACTTTTTCATAATGATACTGCTTGTTGCGGCGGCAGGGTTTGCAGCATTTGCCGGTGTTGGAACACTTGCTTCGTATTCCTATGCTGCCGGAATTATACTTGTGGCATCGCTTGCACTTATACTTGTTTTAAATATACCTAACTACAGTTTAACGAATATCTATCCTCTGCTTGGTAACGGGGGCGATAAAATACTGTCGGGGGTAGGCGGTATAAATGTGTATGCAGATGTTTTTCTTCTGTTTTTGTTGTCGGGGTATTTAAAAAAAGGTGAGTCCGTAAGAAAAAGCGGCATCAAAGCCATAATTATATCCGGAGTAGTTATCACGGCTACAACTTTTCTATATATATTAACGGTACCTTATCCTGCATCATCAGGATTTGCGCTGCCGATTTTAGAGATTGCATTTGATGTTAATTTAGATGTAATATTCCAGAGAGCAGAGGGATTGTTCCTGTTTTTGTGGATATTTTCGGGATTTATTTTAACCGGTGCATATATAAGTTTTTCTGTTTTGTCATTTGAAAGGACTTTTAATTTGTCCGACAGACGTGCCGTGATAGGTGTATTTTTGCTTATAGCCGCCTGCATAGCACTTTGTGCGGATACATCGTCTTTACAAAGCGGAGTTTATACGTGGTTTTATAAAATATTTACTGCTGTGGCGTTTATATTGCCGTTTTTGGTTTTCAGTATAAAGCGGTTAAGGAGATAATATGAAAAAACTGATTTGTATTATAGGTGTATGTGCAGTTATTCTTAGCGGATGCGGTGGGAAAGAGATTGACGATATGGCATATGTAGTTGCTATCGGCATAGATTCTTCAGATGGCGGAGGGTATGATTTTACGTTCGCTATAGGCAACCCCAGTAGTATAAACGGCGGAGGTGGCGAGGAAGCCGGAGGTGGCGACAGTAATGTGCTTATATTTGAAACGGAACAAGGGGAAAGCATTTTTTCTGCAGGTGATTCCGTAAGTGCGCGTTTGGGACAGGAGATAAACTTTTCCCATGCAGAACTTTTAGTGTTTTCTCAAAGCGTTGCAGCAGACGGAGTAAACAATTTTATTGATGCGCTTACAAGGAATTTAAACCAACGCCCAAAACTTATACCTGCCGTAGCGGTAACTACAGCCAAAGAAACATTAGAGGGCATTAATTCTAAGTTTGAAGGTAATCCAGAAAAATATTTAAAAAAACTTTTTGAAAGTAAAAATGCACTTGCCCTTACTGCTATAGACAGCAGAGATTTTTTGTGTAGGACAAAAATTGCCGACTCCGGATTTGCTGTTCCGCGCATATCGGTTGACAATAGTATAAATATAGAAACAATGTCTGTTTTTGATGGGGATAATCTTGTTGGTGCATTTGATGATGTCCTTTCGTATAAACTTTTAAATGGCTCAGCAGAAGATGTAAGTTATGATATAGATGGGGTAGGCTCGCTTATACTCAATCAGCGTGTAAAACCAACAGTTTCTGTAAGATGCGGTAATGTGCCGCAAATAAGCATAACCATAAATTTAGATGCAACTGTTGCCTCAATTTTACCCGATGCTGTAAAAGAAGATTTATATTCTGCTGCAGGATTGTCTTTAAAAGGCAGAGTTTTTAAGTTGTTGGAGTTTTCTTCAAAAGATTTGGGTGTTGATATATTCGGGTTTGATAAGTATGCCAGAGGGGATTTTTTAACATGGGATGCGTGGCAGAAATATAACTGGCGAGAGAAATATAAAAATACAGAATTTAATTTAAGTGTAAAAATCAATCCTGAAAAAACGGGACTGATTACAGGAGGAGCATAATGTGGTATCTTATCCTTGCAATATCGCTGTATGTGTTTATATACACCGCTTCCTACGGAGTGTGGGAATGGAAACATTCCAACAAGTCTGCTGCTGTTGTAATTTTTGTGATGGCAGTTGTGGCGGTGGGTATTCCCGTTGTGAAAATATTTGTATAAAAAAAGAGGGCTAAGCCCTCTTTTCATTTTATTTAAGATAGTTGTATATCATTGTAAGACATTCTGCTCTTGACAAAAGACTGTATGCTCTTAACGTATCTGTTTGCGTGTTTATTATGCCCAGACCTCCTGCAAGTGCGGCATAGCCTTGTAAATTTAAATCCACATCTGCAAACGGGCAGTTGTATATACCTTTAATCTCTGCCGCTGCTTTAAAACCAAGCGCATTTATAAAATATTTAACTGCGTTAATTCTTGTAAGCGGTGTGCCAATTTCATCATTTGTTATTATGCCATCCTGTACTGCATATCTGTATAGGTCATCTTTGTCAATATAGTTTATGCCTTTTGTAGCTTTAAGCATAAGTTTTAAAAACTCTTCCTGAGAAACTGCGTTGTCGGGATTCAAACTGTTACCCTCAAAGTAAATGCCTATTTTGGCAAGTTCTTCAGCGGCGGTTTTGCAATAGTGATTTTCAATATCGTTATATCCTTTGAATTTTTCTGTTATGGGTTTGCCAGCATTATTTATCTCTACACCTGTTTCGGCATTAAATATGGGATACCCGCAAAGCGCATACGCAAGATTTGCATTAGTTGATTTAGTTTCTTTGCCGGTTTCTTCGTCGTATACATATTCGGTAGAAGTTATATACTGAAGTCTGAAATTTTCGTCAGTAAGTACATTTTTGTATATCATATTCGGTGAAATCACATTTTCTGCTGACGGGAACTGAGTGTCTGTCCAACTGCAGTTAAAACGGCTGATTTCACCTGTATGCGGATTTACCAAAACGCTTAATCTATCGTTATTTA
>JAZSBW010000146.1:0-2406 GCA_045602585.1 Clostridia bacterium | reverse complement strand
AAATCTTTCTGTCTTTTTTGCTGAGTCTGGGCATTACAATCTCAAGGAATTTTTCATACACCTCGTGGAAATGCACCAGATAACTCCAGTTGACAAGTGTGATGATGTCAGCATCATCAAAATACGCAACCATTTCGTCAACGCTTACACGTTCAATGATATCGCTCCATCTTAAACGGTTGATATCCTGAATATCGCTCATGATAACCTTACCGTCGCCAAATTCGAATACGTATGAATAACCGGGCTCGCCAATGGTGATTGTTTTGCAGTTTTCGTTAAGGTTGAATACGGGGTTCTTTTCAGGATAACCCATTGCACCGATACACGTTACATTAACACCCATATTTGCAAGACCGTTTGCACAGTGTGGACCGCATCCGCCGAAATCTGTAGCCGTAACGTCTAATTCAACATTACCGCTTCTGCCGGCAAGGCTTACGATTTTTTCGCCGAATGTGTCAATAGTGGGGAAATGTGTGCAGGTGTTTTCGTCTGCACGGGTTTTTATAGGACGGATAACCTTATCCACAAAGCCGTCAAAACCGATACATACTTTTTTGCTCTGTATGGTTGATTTTGCGGCAGCAAATTGTTCTGAGTATTTCATATTATGTTCCTCCAGAGAGTTCATTTTACTAATTATACCATAATTTTTTGCGCTTTTCAATAACTGTTTCATTTTAAAAAGCGGTCTTTCGACCGCTTTTTAATTATTCTTTTGCGTCTGCTATTATTTTGTCGTAGAGGTTTCTGGGTGTTTCTTCGTAATGGTCAACCTCAAAATCGAAACTGCCGCGTCCGTTTGTGATAGCACGCAGGTCGGTTGCGTAACCCGTCATTTCAGATACGGGCACTTCTGCAACAACCTCTGTGATGTCGCCCTCAAGAGGATTCATACCTAAAATTCTGCCACGGCGTTTGTTGATATCGCCAACGATGTCGCCAGTGTACGCATTTTTAGCAACTGCTTTCAATACGCCGATGGGTTCGAGCAAGATTGGGTCTGCCTGAGCAAGACCGGTTTTATATGCGATAGATGCGGCTGTTTTAAACGCCATTTCAGATGAATCTACAGGGTGGTAAGAGCCGTCAAGCAAGGTTGCTTTTAAGTTAACCATTGGATAACCTGCTATAACGCCCTGCTTCATGCACTCTTGCAGACCTTTTTCAACTGCGGGGAAGTAGTTTTTCGGCACGCTTCCGCCGAATACTTTTTCCTCAAATACTAATCCGTCGCTCTCGCAAGGCTCAAACTCAATCCAAACGTGCCCGTACTGACCATGACCACCTGATTGCTTTTTGTGTTTGCCTTCAACTTTAACCTTTTTCTTGATAGCCTCGCGGTAGGCAATCTTGGGTGCGATAAGGTCTACACCAACACCGAACTTGCTTGTAAGTTTGCTTGTGATAATTGCAAGGTGCTGGTCGCCTGTACCGGAGATAACTGTCTGTTTTGTTTCTTTGTTATTTTCAACCTTAAAGGTGGGGTCTTCTTCCATAAGTTTAGAAAGACCTGCGCTGATTTTTTCCTCGTCACCCTTTGCTTTCGGCACGATAGCCATAGAAAGTACGGGTTTGGGGAATTTTATTTCGGGTGCTTTCAGCACTTTTTTAGGACTGCAAAGAGTATCGCCCGTATCGGTGCAGATGAGTTTTGTGGTTGCGCCGATATCACCTGCGCAGAGTGAGTCTACCTCTGTCTGCTTTTTACCGCAGAGTGTGTAGAGTTTGGCAATCTTTTCGTTTTCGCCTTTATTTGCGTTTAAGAGGGTATCGTCTTTTTTAACTGTACCCGAAAGCACTTTGAAAACGGACATTTTACCAACGTAGTTGTCTACAACGGTTTTGAAAACCTGCAAGCATACCGGCTCACCGCTGTCGGCTTTAACTTCAACGATTTCGCCTGATGCGTCTGTGCACATTACGGGCTCTGCCTCGTCGGGCGATGGCATATATTCATACATAAGGTGGATAAGGCGGTGAATACCTATCTGCTCGGTAGCACTACCACAGATAACGGGCACAAGTGTGCCCTCTTTAATGCCGTGCTTGATAGAAACGCGGATTTCCTCATCGGTAAACTGCTCACCGTTGAAATATTTTTCCATCATTCCTTCGCTAACTTCTGCAACGGCTTCCAAAAGCATATCTCTGCTCTCGTTAGCGAGGGGCATCATAGAGTCGGGAATATCTTTATAAACCGGCTCTTTTTCGGTAAAGTCTTTCTGCTGCATTGTAACTATATCTATGTAACCGGTAAATTTGTCGCCATCTTTAATGGGGTATGTAAACGGAGCAACGGATTTACCAAAAGTTTCTTTAAGTTGACGGATAACGCCATCGTAGTCGGATTTTGGACTATCGGTTTTATTTACGAAGAACACTACGGGAAGGCCCTGTTTT
>JAZSBW010000145.1:0-4562 GCA_045602585.1 Clostridia bacterium | reverse complement strand
TGGAAAATATCAGAACTGATTTGGCAATTGAAGCAGCAGCACTTTACAATAAGTCTACAGATGATGTCAAAAAAATAGATGGTGTAAAAGTGGATACTGAGGAATTTGATGGAATAAAGGTAACACATGTAAAAATACTTAATGAAAACGGTGAAAAAACAATAGGTAAAAAAATTGGTAATTATATAACTATTGATTCTCCAAAAATCAGAGATAATGATGAAGATGCTTTTCAAAATACATCGAATATCCTTTCTAAAAAATTAAAAGAAATTTTGAACTTAAAAAAGGATACAACTGTTTTAGCGGTAGGACTCGGAAACTGGAATGTCACACCTGATGCCTTGGGGCCTAAAGTAATATCGAATTTGATGGTTACACGTCATTTGTTTGAGTATGTGCCGACACATATTGATGAAAACACACGGCCTGTTTGTGCTGTTTCGCCGGGTGTATTAGGGTTAACAGGTATAGAAACGAGTGAGATTATCAAAGGAATAACTGATATGGTGAAACCTGACGTAATTATAGCAATCGATGCACTGGCTTCAAGAAAAACTGACAGAATCAGCACTACCATCCAAATTGCCGATACAGGAATTACGCCGGGATCAGGTATTGGAAATAAGAGAAAAGGACTTGACAAAGAATATCTTGGTGTTCCCGTTATTGCTATTGGTGTTCCTACAGTTGTAGATGCAGCTACAGTTGCAAATGATGCAATTGAGTTGCTTATTGAAAACATAAGCAGTTCGGCAAAAAAAGAATCGTATATGCAAAAGATAGCAGACAATTTTGATATTGAACACAGATACCCGCTTATTAAAGAAGTTCTTACACCGTATGTTGGAAATCTGATAGTTACTCCTAAAGAAGTTGATGGAATAATAGAAGAAGTGTCAAAAATTATTGCTAACGGAATAAATAATGCAGTTTTAGAACATTCTGAATTAACAACTAACCAAAAGCCATTGTAATAAATAATAATTTTATGCATATGTTTTAATGTGTTTTCATAGTCATAAGAGGTATTATATATGCATAAAAGAAGAAAAGAAAAATTTAATACGGTAATTGTAAAAAAATCAAGTATTTTGCGTGTAATTTTTACAGCATCATTTATAATTGCATTATTTGCTTTTGTAATTAAAAATGTATTTCAGATATCTGAGTTTAAACAAATTCTTATCGGAGAAATTCCTGTGCTTTGCAATTCTTCAAAGAATTTAGATAATTTAAAAACCAAATTAACGCATGATATTAAGACACATTTGGTTTTTGCTGAAGCCCTCCCTATGGTTGAGTTTTTAGAAAAAAGTAACAATGAAAAGTCTACTCTCCCCTCCCCTGTACCTGAAATTGAAGAAATTATAATCAGTGAAAATACTTTTCCTGTTAAAAATTCTCAGATTATAGCAAAGAATCTTGAAATTCGTAACGAAACAACATATGCGCCTGATATATATTCTTTGCTATATGCACCATTAAGTTTTAAAAATCCTGAAATTTTAATTGTTCATACTCATGGAAGTGAATCATATAAAAATGATAATCTGAATTACTATCACGAAACAGATTCAGATAGAACTACTGATACACAACTAAATGTTGTACGTATTGGTGAAGAATTATCGAAAGAACTTAATAAATATGGATTTAAAGTGACACACGCAAAAGACATAAATGATTACCCATCATATAACAAATCATATAACAAAACATTAGAGGTAATTAATTATCATCTTAAAAATAATCAAAATATACAAATTGTGTTGGATATACACCGCGATTCCATTGTAAAGAATGATGGAACCAAATTAAAATTCACTTCAAAAATTAATAACGAAAATGTTGCACAGGTAATGATAGTATGTGGTACCAATCAGGCAGGACTTGAAAATGACACATGGCAGGAAAACTTGAAATTTGCATTAAAAATGCAGAATTATATGGAAACATATTATCCCGGATTTGCAAGACCTTTAAATCTGCGTCAGGAAAGATTTAACACTCATGCAACAACCGGTTCAATGATTATAGAAGTGGGTACAAGCGGCAATACGTTACAGGAAGCACTGCAAAGCACAAAATATTTAGCAAAAACTATTAAAGAAATTTTATTACCTTATAATTAATAATGTAAAAGACGGAAAAAATCCGTCTTTTTTTGTTAAATTCTTGACTAATTAAATTAAATGTCATATAATAGAAAAAGTATAATGTTATCAAAAAATATTTTGGAGGGAAAACAAAATGGAAAACAGGGTATTTAATTTTTCTGCAGGTCCTTCTGCTTTACCGTTAGAGGTTCTGCAAAAAGCACAAAAAGAATTGGTATCATATGGTGATACCGGTATGTCTGTTATGGAAATGAGCCACAGAAGCGGTACATATCAAGCTATTATCGATGAGTGTGAAGCACTTATCAGAAAAATCATGAATGTGCCTGAAAATTACAAAGTATTGTTCTTGCAGGGCGGTGCATCAAGCCAGTTTGCTATGGTTCCATTGAATCTGTTTAATAAATCTATGAAAGCAGATTATGTTCTTACCGGTGTATGGGCTAAAAAAGCTGCTAAAGAAGCAGGCAGATACGGTAGTGTAAATGTTGTTGCATCTTCAGAAGATAAAACTTTCAGTTATATTCCGGAACTTGATAAATCTAAGTTTACATCTGATGCTGATTATTTCCATTACACACATAACAATACTATATATGGAACACGCTTTGCTGAAATCCCTGATGTCGGTGATGTTACACTTGTATCAGATATGTCTTCAAGCATTATGAGCCAGAAGGTTGATGTCAGCAAACACGGAATTATATATGCAGGCGCACAGAAAAATATCGGACCTGCAGGTTTAACTTTAGCAATTGTACGTGATGATTTAATTGGCAACGCAATGGATATTACTCCTACAATGTTTAATTATGCCACACACGCTGAAAACGGTTCTATGTTTAATACGCCTCCCTGCTATGCTATCTACATCTGCAAACTCGTTTGCGAATGGGTTGAGTCAGTCGGCGGTATTGATGCTTTGGAAAAAATCAATATTGAAAAGGCTGGAATTCTCTATGATTTCCTTGATAATTCTAAAATGTTCAAAGCAACTGTTGAAAGTGCAAAAGATCGTTCATTGATGAATGTTCCTTTCATTACCGGTGACGATGAATTAAACGCTAAATTTATTAAGGAAGCATCAGCAAACGGTTTTGTTAACCTTAAAGGACACAGAAGTGTTGGCGGTATGAGAGCAAGCATTTATAACGCGATGCCAATAGAGGGCGTTAAAGCATTAGTAGAATTTATGAAGAATTTTGAACTTAATAATTAATTGAAGGACTTGATATATATGTATAATATTTTAACATTAAACAAGATTGCAGCATGTGGTCTTGATAAGCTTGATAAAAACAATTACAGCATTACTGATGATTGTGCTAATCCCGATGGTATTATTCTGAGAAGTTTTAATATGCATGATATGGAACTTCCGTCCACTTTGAAAGCAGTTGCAAGGGCGGGCGCAGGTGTAAACAATATTCCAATCGATGCATGCAGTGAGAAAGGTATTGTTGTTTTCAATACTCCCGGTGCTAACGCTAATGCTGTTAAAGAACTTGCAATTACAGCAATTCTTCTATCATCAAGAAAAATTGTTGACGGAATTAACTGGGCAAAAACTCTTGCTGGTGAAGCAGACGCAGCAAAATTAGTAGAAAAAGGTAAATCAAACTATGTTGGTCCGGAAATCAAGAATAAAAAACTTGGCGTTGTGGGTCTTGGAGCTATCGGTGTAATGGTTGCAAATGCTGCCAATGCACTTGGTATGGATGTTATAGGATATGACCCTTACATCTCTGTTGATGCTGCATGGAATCTTTCTAAACATGTAAAAAAAGCAACTGATATTAAAGATATAGTTGCAACTTGTGATTATATCAGCATACATGTACCACAAAATGATTCAACAAAAGGTATGTTTAATAAGGATCTTTTCTCTATTATGAAAAAAGGCGCAAGAATTATTAATCTTTCAAGAGATGGTCTGGTAAATAATGCAGATATGAAAGATGCTATTGCAGATGGTACTGTTGCATGCTATGTAACTGACTTCCCTACTGCTGAAACATTAGAAATGGACGGTGTTATATGCATACCTCATTTGGGCGCTTCTACTCCTGAGTCTGAGGATAACTGTGCAATTATGGCTGCTGTCGAGATTGATGATTTTCTTACAAACGGAAATATTATTAACTCAGTTAACTTCCCTAATTGTGAAATAGCACGTGAAAGTAACTACAGACTTACAGTTATGCATAAAAATGTTCCCAATATGCTTAGCAGTTTTTCTACTCTTATTGCTGATAAAGGAATTAATATTATTAATATGCTTAATAAAAGTAAAAAAGATTATGCATATACTATAATAGATGTTGAGGATGTAATTCCTGAAGAAATTATTTCAGAAATAAATAATATGAATGATGTATTAAAAGTTAGAGTAATTGGTTAATTTTAAATCCCTTATAGTGTTAAACTATGGGGGATTTTTCT
>JAZSBW010000144.1:0-5763 GCA_045602585.1 Clostridia bacterium | reverse complement strand
TGTTGTACCGTTGCAGAATTGTGTGAAGTAAGGTTCTACAGGGCCTTGCATACGGACATAATCGTCAAAAATCTCATCAACTATCTGACTGATGTTTTCAAATATATCTCTTCCCGGTGAAAAAGCCTGATCGTAAGCGGTTGAATTGGTTATATCAAAGTCGTATCCCCGTGAGCGATACCACTCTGTATACACTCTGTTTAATGCGTAAGTTATAATCGCATATATATTTGCCCGCAGCGCACTTTCGGGCCAAGTGGGATAAATTTCACTGGAGGCAACATTTTTTATGTAATCAGGGAATGAAACCGTTACGTTTTCAGCAGGTGTATCCGGTCCTGCCAGATGTACTGTAATTGTTTCTGGAATAACAGGTGTCAATGCCATATAATTGCCTCCTTATAATTCAATCTGGTCTTCGTAAACAGTTATTTTTTTTCCGCTTTGTTCACTTAATGGCAGAGGAATCATCTGCGTGGGTTGCATAGAAACCTGACCGTCAAATACGGGAACGTCAACATTTTCAACCGTATAATATCCCGGAAAGTCCACACGTACATTATATTTTGCATATGTATTGCTGTTGCCCGGTGTAAGCGAAAGTTCTTTGGGCGGGGCAGGGAGTTCAATACGCTCAGTTTCTCCGGATCGATTAGTAGTTTGCTTATTAATTAGTGTTGTGTTGCCTCCTGTAATGCTGGTTACAGTTACTGTAGCCCCTTCAATAGGTAATGCGTTATCTGCCGCCGTAACCATTACTTTAAGGTATCCGGTTCCACTGTTTTGTGATATCTTGGCGTTTGGCATAATAACCCTCCTTTTCAATATCAATGCCATAATAATTATATGCGAAGCATTTCAAAAAGGTTACTGGGCAATATTTTGTAAAAAAAGCAAAAAAAGTCTTCACAATGGAAAAGTTTTGTGATACAATACTTTATATGCCCTCTTAGTTAAGTGGATATAACAAGCCCCTCCTAAGGGCTAGTCATGTGTTCGATTCACATAGAGGGTGTTTTTTTATACCTGTTTTTAAGGAGAACTATATGATAAATTTGAAATCGCATTTAACTAAATATCATATACCAATAAGCAATCAACCGCTAAAAAAATGTGCTCAGACCATAGGTATACTTATGATACTGAGTATTCTTTTAGGTGTTTGTATGATGGTGCTTACTACAATTACGTGTGATTTGTTGCTAATAGGTATACTTATTGCCGATTTAAGAATTTTCTTTCTTAATGTTTTACCGCTTTTTTGTATGATGGCATTGGTTTATTGCATAACCAATACTGTCTGGTTAAGTTTTATGGTGACGGGCGTTATATCATTTATTGTAGCGGAAGTCAACAGATTTAAAATGGTGTTCCGTGATGACCCCCTTATTTTTGAAGATGTGCTTTTAATGAGCGAAGCCAAGGAAATGGCACAGAACTATATACTTTACCTTGATGCCGTGTCAATATGTGTTTTGATATGCATAGCAATCGGAACTGTTTTTTGTTATTTTAACATTAAACCTAAAATCAAACACGGATTTGCTCGTTTTGGCGGAGCGCTTTGTGCTGTAGCAATTTTATTTACCGCGTTTAACACCTTTTATTTCAATAATAAGCAACTCCATAATAGCCTGTGGCATCCTATATTTGGTACTGAGTATAAAGCAGGTAATCAGGCAATGTCAAGAGGAGTTATTTATTCGTTTATAGAAAGTATTCCCGATGCTTTTGTGTCTCCACCTGAAAGTTATAATTACGATGAGGCTGAATCTATACTCAGCAAGTATCAAGATATGAATATTCCGAAACGGAAAAAGGTTCATATGATAAGCATTATGCTTGAAGCGTATAATGATTTCAGTAAGTTTGAAGGTGTGGAATTTGCAAATGACCCGTATAAGAATTACCATGCATTGGAGGCTGATGCATACAGCGGTGATTTGTTTACTGATATATTTGCTGCTAGCACAATATATACAGAACGTCAGTATTTAACGGGTTATAGTGATATGCATTTTTCTAAGAAAAATACGCCGTCGTACATATGGTATTTTAAATCTCAAGGTTATTGCGTAGATGCTATGCACCCGTGTTTCGGCTGGTTTTATAACCGTAAAAATATGAATAAGTATTTTGGATTTGACAGTTTTGATTATCACGAAAACAAGTATGCCGAAATACCCGATAATATGCTCAAAGCACCAAGATACCACGCATATATCAGCGATTATGACTTCTTTGATTATATAATCGAAGGGTATGAAAAAGCAGTTGGAAATAAAGAGAAATACTTTAATTTCAGTGTTACATATCAGAATCACGGTCCGTATCCGACAGAAGATAAAGCAGATATGGAATACCTTGTCCGTAAAGATGAGTATACCGATGCAGAATATAATATGATTAACAATTATTTTGACGGGATTTATAAAACAGATATCGCCTTGCAGAAACTCCGTGATTATATCGATAATCAGAAAGAGCCAATTGTTTTAACTCTTTTCGGTGACCATAATCCGCGGCTCGGCGCAGAAAACGAAGTTTATAAAATGCTTGGCATCAATTTAAATCTTGATACTCCCGAAGGTGCAGAAAATTATTACGAAACACGCTATGTTTTTTACGCAAATGCTGCTGCAAAAAAAGCACTTCGCAGGGATTTTAAAGGCGAAGGCAATACAATTTCACCTATGTTTTTGATGAATGAATATTTTGATTATGTTGGTCTTAAAGGCTCTGCATATATGAATTATATGTCTGACGTTAAAAAGAAACATTGCGTTATAAATCCTATATATGTAGAGGTTGACGGGCAGTATGTGTTAAAAAGAGAACTTGAAGATAAGGAAACACTCCGCAGACAGAAATGCGTGGAATATTATGTGAAAAACAGCGGTATAGAGGAAGAGGATTTTCAATAGAGGAGTAATTTATATGGATAAAAAATACACAAGATTAAAACTGGCTTGTTATTCTGGCAATTTATCTATGTCAGTAGTAAGCAATCTTCCGCCTCTTTTGTTTTTGACATTCCGTTCTATGTATGGAATCTCATATTCTTTATTGGGTTTACTTATACTAATAAACTTTTTTACTCAACTTTTAATAGACCTTGCTTTTTCGTTTTTTTCTCATAAATTTAATATTCCAAAAACTGTTAAATCGATGCCGTATCTTACTGGTGCCGGCCTTTTGATTTATGCTGTGTGGCCTGTGTTGTTTCCGCAGTATGTATATGTAGGTCTTGTTATCGGAACAATGGTGTTTTCGGCCTCGGCAGGGTTGGGCGAAGTTTTGCTGAGTCCTGTTTTTGCTGCAATACCTTCCAAAGAACCCGACAGGGAGATGAGTAAACTGCACTCGGTATATGCGTGGGGTACTGTTGTGGTAGTAATTATAAGCACGTTGTTTTTACTTGCTTTCGGTACGGATAACTGGCAATTCCTTACCATACTGTTTATTGCTATACCGATATTCGGTATAGTTATGTATAATGGGGTAGAAATTCCTGATATTGGTGCTCCTGAAAAAGCATCAGGTGCACTTAAACTACTAAGGAATAAAGGTCTTTGGTTATGCATTGCTGCAATATTTTTAGGCGGTGCAGCAGAATGTACTATGGCGCAGTGGTGTTCGAGTTATCTGGAGCAGGCGTTTGGTATTGCCAAAGTATGGGGCGATATATTCGGTGTTGCACTTTTTGCAGTAATGCTTGGCCTTGGAAGAACGTTATATTCTAAATATGGAAAAAGCATTGAACGTGTGCTTTTAATGTGTTCTATAGGTGCTACACTTTGCTATCTTACGGCGAGCATTGCAACTATTCCGTTAATCGGTCTTATTGCTTGTGCGCTTACCGGCTTTTGCACATCGATGCTCTGGCCCGGAAGCCTTGTTATGGCATCAGACCGTTTCCCACAAGGCGGTGTTTTTATATATGCGATGATGGCATCTGGCGGAGATTTAGGTGCATCGGTTGCACCGCAACTGGTTGGTATTATTACAGATATTGCGATTGCGAATCCCAATATAATTGAACTTTCAGGTATTTTATCTGTTGCACCTGAAGAACTTGGTATTAAACTGGGAATGTTAATCGGAATGGTGTTCCCGCTTATTTCTATATCGTTATTTTTTGGTGTATTGAGAAAAAAGTTCTTGACAGAACAAAAATAATGTGATATACTTTCAAACAAATGATGAAAGGAAGTTAATTTAATGAAACTGTTTTCTGCTAATTTTGCATACAACTATTATTACTATTACCGCAATGTCAGGTAATAGCGATTTGTGTTGTATAAAAAGCAGAAATTTTTTTTATAATTGACTTTTGGTATACCGCACAGTTCGCTGTGCGGTATTTTTATTATATTTTAAAGGAGATATGTAAAATGATTGCAGTACTTAAACCCGGAACAAACGAAAGCCAAAAAAATTCGCTTATTAAATGGCTTGAAGGTCAAAATGTAGAGGTTCACATTTCAGAAGGAAAGGACTACACAGTTCTTGGCTTAGTAGGGGACACCGCCAATATTGATATGGACCTTATTGCAAGCCTTGATACAGTAAGTTCTGTTAAGCGTGTCAGCGAACCGTTCAAACAATGTAACAGAAAATTCCACCCTGATGATAGCGTGATAGATGTAAGCGGTGTAAAAATTGGCGGCGGAAATTTCTGCACAATGGCAGGTCCCTGTTCGGTAGAAAGCAGAGAACAAATTATAGAAATTGCCAAAAGCGTAAAGGCATCAGGCGCATCATTATTAAGAGGCGGAGCATTTAAACCGCGCACTTCGCCGTATGATTTTCAGGGTATGCGTGCTGAGGGGATAGAACTTTTGCTGGAGGCAAAAAAAGAAACAGGTCTTCCTATTGTAACAGAAATTATGAATGCCAATCATCTTCCGTTGTTTGAAGAAGTTGATATGATTCAGGTCGGTGCAAGAAATATGCAAAATTTTGAATTACTTAAAGAACTCGGTAAAACTAAAAAACCCATTCTTTTAAAAAGAGGGTTGGCAAATACCATTAAAGAATTTTTGATGAGTGCAGAATATATTATGAGTGAGGGTAACACAAATATTGTTCTTTGTGAACGCGGTGTAAGAACTTTTGAAACATACACACGAAATACGCTTGATTTGTCTGCCGTCCCTGTACTTCGTGAACTTACACACCTTCCCGTTATAATTGACCCGAGCCACGCAACAGGTGTTGCAAAATATGTTAAATCTATGGCGATGGCTGCAGCAGCCTGCGGTGCTGACGGATTGATGATTGAAGTTCACAATGACCCCATGCACGCATTGTGCGATGGCGCACAGTCAATTACACCTGAAGCATTTGCTGATATTTCTGCAAAAGTAAACGAAATCCGCGAGGTGATTAAATAATGAATGTGGGTATAGTAGGTCTTGGACTCATAGGTGGATCTTTTGCCAAAGCATATAAAAAAGCGGGGCATACTGTTTTTGCATACGATGCTGATTTTACAATTCTTGACTTTGCAAAGTTGTGCGGAACAGTTGATGATGCGCTGGACGAAAACACATTGGCGATATGCGATGTTATTCTGATTGCAATTCTTCCCGAAGATGCTGTTGCATATTTTAAAAGCAATGCATCTTTTATGAGTGCTGACAGTTTGATAATCGATTGTTGCGGAACAAAACGTATAGTTTGTGAGAAGTGTTTTGAAATAGCAAGAGAAAACGGGCTTACGTTTGTTGGTGGCCATCCAATGGCGGGCACACATAAATC
>JAZSBW010000143.1:0-4854 GCA_045602585.1 Clostridia bacterium | reverse complement strand
CCTTCGGTATCTACGGCCCACCAGCCGACAGAAAAAGGTTTTGTATATCCAAAGTCAAAACTTCGGTATCTTCTCCAATGCTTAGGTATTTCAAAAGGCTCAATAACGTGTGTATACCGCATAGATTTGTAACCTTCAGGGTTGTCCCTGAATTCTGTAAATACCTGACCTGAAAAACTGTTCCAATCGCCGTATAATAAAGCCTTGCGTTCTGCTTCCGGCAGAGTGCCGAGTGTCGCAACATAATTTGGGTCGTTATTAAGTAATATTTGGTTATCGAATACCGATGCAGGAATAAATGCGCTTGTTTTGTAATATTTAATGCCGTTTACATCTATCTCTTCCGTATAAGTTTCACCGGGGATTTTTCCGTCAATAAACTGTTTCTTTACCCATGCGTGTCCCACTCCTCCGGGGTTGCACGTCATACGCAGGTAAACCCTCGTATCTTTTCCGTTTGGTCTGTTACGTGATTTTAAATACACATATTCTTCATAAGTAAAATGCGTTAATTCGTCAATGCCTATAAAGTCGTAGTTCTGACCCTGATATTTAATTTTATCTTTTGCATATTGCAGAGAGCCGAAATATATTTTTGCTCCGCTCGGGAACACCCAAACGTGATTTGAAGAATTATATTTCGCATTTGGATAAGCCTTTGTATAATAATCCTGTGTTTTGTCAATAAGCGCAGCACATTGCGGATATGTTTTTCTGACTAACAATCCCCTGTAATGAGGAATATGCACTTGCCTTAATGCCTCAATTACTAATGCATCGCTTTTTCCTCCGCCTGCCGCACCGCCATATAAAACCTCATCTTCCGAACGTGATAAAAATTCAAACTGCTTGGGCTGAGGTTGCCATATAATGTTACTCATTTTTTCTTAACCTCCGGAATTAAAACCACGCCGACGTCTTTTTCATCAACATTTAATACAACATCTTCTTTGTTTCTCCATTCCTTAGGAAGACGGTTTTTAAGCCAGAATATCATTGCAGTTGTATCGGCGGCTATATGTTTTCTGACTCGTTTGGTTACAACCAGCATACCGTCAATTAACTCTTCTGTTACGTCCTCGGCAGTATATCCCAATGCGCGTTTTAAAAGAGAGTTTTCAACCTCAGTATCTACAACCTCTTTCCCCCGAAGCAGTGCGTCGGCAAATTCCGGGTGTTGTTTTTTATATTTGTATAGAGATGTTTCACCAATACCCAGCCGTTTTGCAATATCTAAATCAGTTGCTCCGTTCCTTGCCCATTTTTCTACAAGTTTTAAATTAGGCTTGACTTGTGTGTCATATTTACCGCCTCCCAAAAACTCACTTCCTTTTATTTTGATTTGGGTTTTTTCGTGTAAAATTGCATTTTTCAGCAATGCATTTGTATTTTTTGTTATATACGCAGTTGCTTTTATAGCAAGTTCTTACCCATTTAACCGTGTTACTCATATTGCCACCTCAATAAATTCTAAAAAAATTGACGGTTGCATTATCACAACCGCCAAACTCGTATACTTTTACATACTACAATTATAACACATTAAAAACGGACAAAACGGACATTTTTTAAAACGCCGTTAAAATCAACTCCCTCAATGGTTCAAACACTCTTTTTTTGTTAAAAAACGTGTCGTAAAAATTTCCGAATATGTTAACAATCATTTTTTGTTATTTAAACTCCCCACAAACATTTGCAAAAACTATGCTGTACACACCAATCGTAGGGGACGATGCCCTCATCGTCCCGCCCCTGCTTTTAGGTCTTTATCCTCTTTATATGCAGAATTAATGCTTTTTCAAATATCTGTCGTGCACTTTCCGAACTTGGTCTGCAGATGAAACACCTAGCCTTTGTTGAATTTTAATCCAGGATTGCCCTTGCACGTAACGATATGTAAAAATCTTTTTAATAAAATCGTCCTCAATACCGTAGATATACCCTAAAAGCCTTGAATACTTGCGTTTTATCTTGTCTTTCTGTCTTTGTAGTTTTCGTATTTTCTTCTCATCATAAGGGCTTATTCCGCTTACAGACACAGTTCGGGACAAATATGGAAAATTTTTATCAGATGCCCGCACTGTAGTGGAAACACCCATACTTTCAATAGTTCTTTCTAAATCATCAAACTCTGCTTTTAACTGTCTTATTTGCTTTAAATCTTCTTTCTTCATACATCTTACCTCACGCTCATATTATTAACATATCTTCTGTTTTGTTAACTTCCGTAAAACATGCGCAACACTTGGCGGTGCAAAGCCATTTTAAAGGTGCATAAAAATAAAGGCAACCTTTTTCCGATTATGTATATCTTTTCGCACTTTTTTATAATTTAAAGTCTACCATAGCCCGTCTTATCCGCTCTCTGGTAATGCCAATATACCGCAGCGTATCGGCTTCGTTATCGTGGTTGAACCACACCATCAGCGTAGCAATATCCTTTGTCTGATTGTAAAAATGATACCCGCAGGTCTTACGCAATGTGTGCGTACCGATATGTTCAATCCCAAAACGCTCCGCCGTGCTTTTTAAAACCTTGTAGGCCCACACCCTTCCTATTGATTTGTATTTGTTTGAACGGTGCGGAATAAGGGCTTCTTCATCATTTCGCCCCCGGCAGTACTCAGATAACGCATTGTATAATTCATCGTTAAAGGCAACGGCAACCTCTTTTCCTGTTTTTTTCTGATAAACAACAGTTTCTCTGCGCCCTTTCACATCTCCGACTCTAAGAGAAAGTATTTCATTTATTCTGAGACCTATATTTATCCCGACCAAAAACATTATGTAATACTTCTCTCCACGTTCTTTTAGTTCTTGCTTCATAACGGCGATAATTTGCTTATCCCGTATAGGCTCAACAATTTTCACTTATCATCACCTCTTACCTTTTGCATCATACTACCTGATGCACTTTCCCATCCCGCGTGCTCAAACACGTAAGCGGAAGTCTGAATTTTCCCATCGAAGCAGTTTTTTCTTTTCTTGTCTGACAGGCTAAATCAAATTCTTCAATGTGCTGTTTTACTTTGTCATAATATCCATCCGCCTTACATTCGGCAATAATGTCCGTGACCTGCTTTAAACTGCGCTGAAGCATAATTGCAGTTTCTTCAGGAGCGTCTCCTCTGATATCCCACATGCAAATTATCCACTTGGTGTCTTCGGTCAGTTCTCTTGCAGGATAATTGTTTATAGGCATTTTCGTTTTCTTATTCATCAGATGCACTCCTTACTTTTCGTCATGTATAGTCCCAATAACTCTCAAGCCAAGTTCTAAACTTTCGTACAGTGTTTCCATAACATCGGAATCAGCATTTATAACATAACATCCGTTTTTGAAAGATACTTCAACAGTGTGTTTGTTACCGTCAGTATCAATCCATTCAAGGATATCGCCATCAAAGATTTTTACTCCGTCCAAATCTGTTAAGCCGGATTCCTGCCCGATTGTTTCAGGAATCACTTCCCCCTTGCCGTATATGCAGGGGATTTTTCTTTTTCCGTCCTCAAGATATACTAAATCACCATATACCCATTCGCCTTTTTTGTGGTTAGCATTTTCCGTTTTCATTTTTCCTCTAAAAATTCTGTTTTCCATGATTTTTTACTCCTCTCCTCTGTATAAGTTTTATTTTTACTCTATGCCCATGCGCTTTCGGAATACCTTTATTTCAAGCTCACTCATGTTGTCATCCCCTGAGAAATTGTTAAAAGCGATTTTTTTATTCTGCTGCTGACCGTCTCTAAGCGGATAAACACTTTTCCAGTTGTTCATTATCGCTGTTTCAAGCAACTGCTTTTGGCGGTTTATGCTTGACGGCTCTAATTCATTGACTTTTCTTATCAGCATTGTAAGCGCTCTGTCTGTCATTGGCGACTTTATAAGTTTGCGCATTTTTATGTATTCGCAATATAACTCTTTTAATTCATCGTCTTTGATGCCCGAAAGTATTTTATCAAAGTCAGTGTTTTCTCTTTTTCTTTTTATATTTTCTTTTTCTCTTATAGTATTATTATTTATATTACTTATTATTTTTACTTGGTCGTCATTTTGACGAGGGGGGTAATCATTTTGACGAGGGGTATCGTCATTTTGATTAGGGTGTCTAATCATTTTGACGAGGGTGTCGCTTTTATTTATGCTTGTTTTTACTATCCTCGGTTTGCCGGCTTGCTGATATACATACAAATATCCGAATTCTGTCAGTTTTGCAATCGACCTTGTAACTGTTGCCTCACTGCATTGACAAAACTCTGCAATATGCTTATTACTTGCATAACATCCTTTGTCACTGTTATCCAGGCTGTCTATTTCCATTAAAACTATTTTATCAAGTGCAGATATCCTTTTATCAAGCCAAATCTCTTTAGGTATCCATATGCCTTTGAAGTCCCTTATTTCCTCATTCATTTCTATGTTCCCACCTGCCTTATATCCATTTTCGCGCCGCAGTTAAAACAATAATTCTGCGACAAACTTCCCCAACTATCACAAACTGAACAAGTATAAAAAATGCTTTTTTCGTTCATCCCTTTTCCTATACCCAATTTGTGAAATGCTCGCATCGCAGCAACATCAGGTGAATGTTCTACCCACTCGCCATGCACAACCTCAACAGGCACAAATTCCGTCTTAGGCTCATTAAGTTTAACAATGTCATTACCACTGTGAACTCTAATTTCGCCGTTTAGAGTGATAATATCCTGAAAGGTTATAGTTGACTTTCCAATATCAGTAATAGTCCCCACGTGTAAAATTTTGCGTACCGTACTGCTTCCGGTACGTTCATTCTTTATGTATGCGCATCTGTCACCGATGCTGAGTTCGTGTCCAAGAAAATCTTTTATAGG
>JAZSBW010000142.1:0-5602 GCA_045602585.1 Clostridia bacterium | reverse complement strand
AGTATCAACACTCAGTATATCAGCCGATTGCGGTAATTTGTCTTTGCCGTACGTATCGGCAAATTTTTCTTTGTCCATAAAATACGAATAAAAAAGATATTTGCTGTCCTGAATATCCGATATTCCCGGTTGCCACGAAAGATTAAGCAAATCAATCTGCTTTATTTCTATATCGCCCAGACCGCCATTTAAAGTGTTGTTCCAGAACACGCCGTAACAGGAAGTTCCATTTTTAAGTTTGTACCACCAGCACGAAGAATAAACTTCTTTGAATTTGCAAATGTCAAGCACACATGGGATTATTGAAGTAAGTTTTTCCGCTTCGCTAACGTCATTAGGTTCTCTGGCATAAATGTTTATGTCGGGGTAGTTGTCCATAGCGTCTGCGTGCTTTGTGCATATGGCAGAAAAAATGTATCCGCTCTTGCACTCAGGCTTGTTCGGATTTTTTTCCTGTCCCTTGTTAAAATCAGTGTACTGCTGCTTAAACCAGCGGTTATTTTCGATAATCCTGAAATTTAACGCTTTCTTCTCAGCGTTTTCACTGTATTTCGCATATTCGCCGTTTATCTTTTTTATATCAATATTTTTCATTTATTCCGCTCCTTCAATAATGTAATCCGCACTCGTAGGGGACGATGCCTACATCGTCCCGCAAATCGTTAAATCTTATTCCGTATATTCCGCATACCCTTTAAAAAAAGCAGTACCGTTTATAAAACGTATAAGCGGATTTCCGTCTTCATCTACAATTTTGGTTGCAAGAATGTTTTCTATCTGTTCAGAGGATATTTTTGAATTATCCGTGTTTATATTTTTTGCATCAATATTAAGCGCAGTTTTTGCCGTTTCCGCTTCTAAAACATTATCCGCACCGAGATGTGTAATGCAAAAATTTATTTCGTCTATTAAATTAACAAGAATATCTTCCAAAGCCTTAATTCTTGCTTCCAAATCTGCTCCACCCGAAGCACCTAAAGGCTTTGAAGCATTTACAAACATAGCCATAAACTTCTACCTCCTGTTTCCGTCGTTCTTTCCGCCGGCAGTATATATGTGTTCAATGCCTTTAATTATAACCGGTCCTGAGCCGTCTGCTGCCAAACTGTACGAAAAGCATGGGTTTATTTTTATTGGTATTCTCTGCGTTATATTAGGTTCTAACGTAAAACTTCCGCAATCCACCTTTTGCCCATCCGAAGCGCCATCATATAAAACATATACATTCATTGAGCAAGGGGATGTACTATCGGTGGATGCATATATAATAACTTCACTCAACTTGGTATACTTCATTCCCATTGTATTGTATTGCGGAGTTTTGAAGTACCAATCGCTTGAATATCCGCTCCCGTTAATTTTATATATTCCATTGTCCGTATCCTGAACAAAGTACAATTCTCCGTTATATCTGAAAAAGCAAGATATAGTATTGTCAGCATCCTCTTTGTGCCACATATTCAGCATCGTGTCATAAACAAGTAATCCTTTTTCACCGGAAATAGTCATTGCATAAAAATATATTTTTCTTCCGTCGGTTCCACCCACTGCATTTGTGTATCTTTTGTTTAAAACTTCGGAAATTACTGTGGGATAACCTCCGCTGTATACGCAAAAGCCGTTTTGCGAAAGGAAATATAATCTTCCGTTTAACTCCACAATTGATTTTTTATCTATGCAACCGTCCGAAGATTGTTTCTGAATTGTAAAGTTCTTTGGATTGTCGCCGTAAATTTTATATATATAATCTCTTTTAAACGCAATTACCGAGCCGTTAAATTCAACTATCCCTGTAAATCCGCCTTCTGTTCCCACCTGTCCAAACCAACTGTCGGTAGATATTCCCTCATACGTGTACCATCTCTTGTAATCCCCCAGTTTACAGGCATATATATACTTCCCCGATTCCGTAACACCGAATATCCTGTTGTTTGAAACACACGCATTAGTTATTTTCGGTATTAAGTGTTTTATGGTTACATTTATAAAGTTTGAGTTATAGCTGTAAATCAATTGTACCGGATCGCCGTTTTTGTTATAACAACCGACAGTCATTGCTTTTCCGTCTATTTCCTCAACAACGCACGAAACCATTTGGTATACATTAACACCTTCAACATTTTCATCATCTATTGTATCAATTGTAGAGTCATATGGTATTTTATTACCATTCAATTGGTATGTATAATTTTCCGACCCCGATATCGATATCCTGTCGCCCACCTTGAAAAAACTGTCCCACGTGCCTACATCAAGTGACAACACATTTTTAATAGTTGAACCGCTCACTGTAGTGCTTGCATGCACACTTCTATTTTTACCGCTTAAAGTAAAACCATCCCCCAAATTCTCATCAGGTAAAACCAGCGTTTTTCCATTAAATCTTACAACGCACTTGTCATCATACGGATTGCAGTATGTGGCATATACGTTGTTGTCAGTAATCATACCATATAACTGCTTCAGGTTACTGCATTTATCTCTGCTTTTTCTCACGCTTATGTACGGAAACTTATCGGACGATAAATTTTTCATATCCGCAAATTCATTTTCTTTTGCATATTCCTTTCTGTTAAGCCCGGCGAAACTGTTCAGAAAAATTTCTTTTTGCTTTGCATTGTTGGAAATAATCGGTTGATACATATGGGATATATACCTCCTTAAATTTAATCTTTCGTTTTACAACTCGTTTAAGCACACAAAACACAGCACCGCCATCACGGTGCTGTGCGTTCTGTGCTCAATATCGTAGGGGACGATGCCCACATCGTCCCGTTCCCCACAAATCATTACTCCAATCAAGCAGTTGCTTTAGATTCAATTCTCACCATATACAAATCATTCAGGATTTTTGCAACGTGTGTGGCTTTCCAGCCGCTTGTTGCTCTCTGGTTAAGCGGATCGTCACCGCTGCCGAAAGGTTTAACGATGTTTTCAAGGCCGCCGCCTTCGATATTTGTAATACCGTATGCATCAGCACCTAAAACCAATGTAGAGAATACCTCTCCGTCACCGCTTCCAAATCTTACTGCTTCGGTAGTTTCAACAAAACGTACACCGTGAATTCTTCCGATTTCACCGTTATACCAATCTTTCGGGTCATACTCTTTAACCGCTTCCCATTTAGGGTCGTTGGTTAAGTCATACGCCGCATCGGGATGAATAATTGCAACGTAAGAGCCGTTTATTTTCTTCGCTTTGTTGCGTTTGAGTGTTCTTACCGCCTTTTTGATGTCATCAACGGTTAAAACATCACCCTCAGCAAGTTGCGCACGTGCGGTTTTACCTCCGCTGTACTGAACATTTGTACCAGCATTTAAAATATCGGCAGTAAGTGAATCCAATGTTTCACCCGACTGATTACCCAAAAGTTTTCCTGTTTCGGTCAAGATGGGGTCAATAGCAGTAAGGTCAAGCATATCGGTAATTCTTACATAATCACCGTACTGCCCGATTGTTGCAGTAATTGCTGTTACTGTGAGTGACTGACCGTCAGGTGTTACACCTTCGGTAAGAGCAGTCTTTGCTTTCGGAAGCGAAGAAAACTTCCTGAACTCAATGGTTTTTCCGCCGTTTTTCGGAATATTTCTCTTCTGACCGAACTGGTTATGTACAAGATTGGGTTTTGCTTCTCTTAAAAGGTTTTTATCGTAAAAAGTTTTTAATTCAGCAGATAAAGTTGCTGTTGTGGTTGCGTTTGTTACTGGCATAATAAGTTACCTCCTATAATACAATTTTTTCACCGTTTGCTACACGTTCGGCAAGTTTGGCGATTTCATCTTCATTCATTTTTGAAATATCAATTTTGGCAGAAGAGCCACTTGGTGTTTGCTGTGCTCCTTCCACCATTCTGTTTTGACCTGCTTTAACTGTGGAGATAACTTTATCGCGTTCAGACTGTGCCGTTTGCTCAATAAGTTCATCAAAGAATACGCTGCGGTGTGCAAGTTTTATTGCGTTGTCCTTCGTTTTTGGATTTGAATAGAACATATTAACCGCATCAACAAATTCTTCGTTCTGACTTAATTTTATAAAGTCAACTCCAAGTTTTTCGCTCTGCTCCTGCAGAGATTGGATTTTAGCATTGAAATACTCTCTCTCGTAAGCCTGCTGCTTTAAAGTTTCATTTTCCTCTTCAAGTTCTCTCTGGTGAACATACGCATCTGTATCTTCAATACCTTTTGCATTTGCCTCACGTTCCATCACCTGACGGCGGATTGTAGATGCAACATTGTTTTTGTCAACACCCAAAAGCACCGAAAGGTCGTCTAAGAGGGAAGTGAATTTATTCTGCAGTTTGCTTGTCTTTTTACCGAGAAAATAATCAACGTCTTTTTGCGTGAATTTTCTTTCATCCTGCACAGGGTTTTCCTGCGAATTTGAAGTTTCGGAATTGTTATCCTCTGCTTCGGGTTCAACCGTTGCCGGCTGAGTTTCATCGGGCACATTTTCAATGCCTTCATCATTGTCAATATCTGCAGGTTCTTGACGTGCTTCAAGCATTTCATTCAGTTCATCAAAATTTGTGCCGTCGAACTTTTCAAAAAGTTCTTCACCGGTTATACCGGCATTTTCCGTGCCAACGTTCACGGGGGTTTCATTTGCATTGGTCATTTTTATTTCTCCTTTTTCAGCATATAAAAAGACACCGGTAAGCAAATTACCGATGCCCATTTATACGAATTTAATTAAATACACGATTGTGCTTTAATCTATATCTTTTCCTTCTGCCTCTGATGCTCTTATCTGACCATCATACGCTTTTGTAAGTTGTGCCACGCTGTCTAAATAAACCTGTTTAACATATCGCGGTACCATCACTTCAACACCGCGCTGTATCTGGAATATCTTTCCGTTTACACAAATACAGTAATCTGTTTCTTTTGGATTGGTCGGGTCTCTCTGAATTAACAGAGGAACCTTCTCATTCCAATCGATTTCATTTTTTGCTTTAACTGGTGCGTTTCCTGCAGTTGCTTCATCTAAATTTGTGTTTTCTGCAGTTGTGTTTTCTTTCACTTCATTTTTTGCTTTTGCCATAATAACCTTCTCCTTTTCTAACTTTTTGGACACAATATATATAAACATTTAAAAAGTATCTGCTATGCAGATATTAAACAATCATAAAATCTCCCCCTCAATCTTTTCGTTAATTTTCTTATTACCACTTTATATCCAATTCAGGAATGCCCTTTTTAACAGCATTTGGTAATGGCTTTGATTTAATCGGATTAACCATCATCATATATCGGCTTTCGTCATAAATATGGTCCTCGCCTTTGGTATCAACATCTTCAATTTTAGTTTCGTCATATACCAAAGACGGAATTGTTCTTATAAAATCCTTGCAAGTGTTAAAAACATACATCATCGGATATCCCTGTTCATCAAACTGCAGATGGCAATGGAACTGCATTTTTCCTGCTAATCGTGAATGGTCTGCCGGTTCAAAATATATACCGTGTTTTTCCATTACCTGTGCAGGGGAACTTTCCTCGCCGTATCGAACGTCCCAAATCGCTGGATCAGCAACGCCGTTTATAAAATTTCCTTTTTCGTATGCACTTTCAACGTCTACAATTGCCTTTGCAATCTGGTCAGG
>JAZSBW010000141.1:0-2401 GCA_045602585.1 Clostridia bacterium | reverse complement strand
TACGATCCGACTTAATTCGGAGATATAGATATAATTGCAACGGGCGGTCTGGCAGGATTTATAACCCCCTACTGCAAAGAAAAAATGATTATAGACGATAACCTTATCTTAAAAGGACTATACGCTATATATAAAAAGAATTTATAATTGGAGGATTTTATGTTAGCATTATCTTACATTTTAAGCACATTAGGTCTTATATCAATGCTTGTTGCATCGGCAATAAAGGGAAAAAGAATGAGGCTTATTCTTTTCCTTGCATTTTGCGGAAACTTATTTGTTGCAACGAGTTACCATATCGGCGGCAGCGGCATAAATGGTGCGGCGGCTTGCTATCTCGGCGCGGTGATAACTATTACAAACTATTTCTTTGAATCAAAAGATATACCGCTTCCAAAATGGTTTATTTCTATCTACGCAGTGTGTATGGTTTCAATTAACGTGTGGGTTGCAGGCGGAATTTCGCTTTTCAGTGCAATCGCAATTATTGCTTCGCTCTCATACATAATGGCGATTATTCAGAAATCAGGCGCAGGGTACCGTTTCTGGACAATTATCAATATGATTCTGTGGTGCTCATACGATATCGTTACAGGTTCTTACAGCGTATTGGTTACTCACATACCTCAACTTGTAACCGCATTGGTAAGTGCATTTTTCCACGACAGAAAAGTCAAAAAAGATGTTAGTGCATAAAGGGGGCTTTCCCTTTATATAAATTTTAAATGCGTTGTATCTCTTAAGAGAACGACAGCAAGGAGGAATTTTTTATGACACAGACAAGTAAATTGTCTACACGCACGCTCGTTCTGGGCGCTATACTGACGGCATTGGTATTTTTGCTTCAGTATATGGGAAGTTTTATAAGGCTCGGCCCGTTCTCTATCTCATTGGTGCTGATTCCGATAGTTATCGGTGCGGCAACCTGCGGAACGGGAATTGCATCTTGGCTTGGTCTTGTATTTGGCTTTGCGGTTCTTATAAGCGGTGATGCGGCTGCATTTTTAGCAGTAACCGTACCAGGTACATTTGTAACCGTACTTTCAAAAGGTGTTTTGTGCGGGCTTTTGGCATCGCTCACTTACAAAGCAAGCCTTAAAGTTTTTGCAAAACTCAAAAACGGCAGATATCTTGCAGTAATTACAGCCGCTATAGTTTGTCCAATTGTAAATACGGGCGTATTTTTAATCTGTTGCTCTGTATTTTTTATGGACACTATGGTAGAATGGGCGGCAGCAGCCAATCTCGGCGGAAATGTTGTGCACTATATGATTTTCGTACTTGTAGGAGTAAACTTTATAGCAGAACTTGTTACAAACATTATTTTAAGCCCTATAGTTTCAAGATTAATTGATATACGAAATAAATAATCAATACAAACAAAAATGCTGAACGTTTATCCGTTCAGCATTTTTTTATTAGTAAAATTATTTTTTAAGCATTTTCGGAACTATTGTATGGTATGCAAAACTTGCTACGAGGTAAGCAACCAATATTGCTGCAGTAATGTATTTCATAAGTTTGATAGTTACAAAACTTACACCGTGAATACAGAAAAAGCAAAACGCCATTACAACTGCCAATGCGATATATTCAACCAAGAATTTCTTTTTTGATACTACTGCAACAACTGCCATAACTACTGCTGCTACTATGCTGATTACAGAAAGCACCATAACGGCATTCTGTGTCTGCAGTATTGTCTGCGAGTAACTCTGACCTCTGTTAATAAACATAAGTATAAGTAAAAGCGAAAGTGAAACCGTAGTTGAAATAAGTAATCTGTTTGTATGTGCTGCAGCAATTTTTTTAATCTCTGTATTTTTCATTTATAACTATCTCCTTTAATATCAGATATCCCATTCGCCAAGGGCGTACATAATAGCCGAAACTGTGGCAATACCCGCCGTTTCACAGCGAAGAATCCTTTTACCAAGTGTAACTGTTTTAACATCTGAATCAGCGGCTAAATCCGCCTCAGCCTGCTCAAAACCGCCCTCAGGGCCTATATAAACGGCAATGGTGCAATTTTTATCCGCACCTGCCAATGTATTGCTTAAATTACTTTGCCGTTCACATTCGTACGGCATTATTTTTAAATCGTGCTTCTGGGCAATCGCTTCATCAAAACTTATTGCATTACCTACTTTTGGGATAATACCTCTTCCACATTGTTTAGCGGCTTCTTCTGCAATCCTCTGCCAACGAATACGCTTTTTTTCGTCATCTTTAATTTTTGCCACACACCGCGCAGTTTCAACAGGCACAATAGCATCAACACCGAGTTCCACGCATTTCTGGATGATTAAATCCAACTTATCCGACTTCGGCAAACCCTGATAAAGTGTGATGCTTATACCGCTGTCGGCTTCGTTCGGATACGTGTTTACAATATCTGCAG
>JAZSBW010000140.1:0-1979 GCA_045602585.1 Clostridia bacterium | reverse complement strand
TAGACGAATTAGTTTTGAATATGCTATTATTAAAGGGGTTAACGATTCACCTGAGTGTGCAGAAATACTTGCTGATAAACTTAAAGGTATGTTGTGCCACGTTAACCTAATACCGGTTAACAATGTAGAGGAAAATCATTTTGTGAAACCTGATAAGTCAGGAATTATGAAATTTAAATCTTTGCTCGAAGCAAAGGGGATCAATGCAACTGTTCGAAGAGAACTTGGAAGCGATATTAGTGCTTCTTGCGGACAACTCAGAAGAGCAAACAGTAAAAAGAAATGAGGTGGTTTAAATGATGATGTCGGCAGGTACGGATAAAGGTCTGGTACGCAGCATAAATGAAGACAGTTACTATATTTCTGACGGAGCAATTACGTATCTGGTTGTAGCCGACGGCATGGGCGGTCACAAAGGCGGTCAGACTGCCAGCAAAATGGCTATTGATAATGTAAAAATGTATTTAAGCGAAAACAGAATGAACAAATGCACCGATGTACGTGAATGCTTATTACAATGCGTAGAAAAGGCTAACCTTGCTATTTACAAGCAGGCATCTTTAGATGATGAACTCGCCGGAATGGGAACAACTTTGGTGATTTTCTATAAAAAAGATTCTACTGCATATGTAGCAAATGTTGGTGACAGCAGATGTTATCTTATACGTGATAAAAAAATTGAACAGATAACAAAGGACCACTCAATTGTACAGGAACTTTTTGATAATGGGAAAATCCAGCGTGATGATATGAAAAACCATCCTAACAAAAACATAATAACACGTGCTATCGGAACGAATTTTAGTGTTAAGTGTGATATATTTGAATTCCCTTTAGAAGATGGTGACGGAATTATACTTTGCAGCGACGGACTTTCAAATATGCTTGATGATAAAGAAATACTTAATGTATATATTGACGCTCCTGACACAGATATATGTGTTAAAGAACTTATTGATAAAGCGAATAAAGCCGGCGGTACTGATAACATAACCGTTATCGCTGCTAAACTTTGAGTATATGAGGTGTAGATTGAATGGTAGGTAAAATTTTAGGCGGTAGATATGAACTTTTAGAAAAAATAGGAACCGGCGGTATGGCGGTTGTATATCGCGCAAAATGTCTTTTGTTAAACCGAACTGTTGCAGTAAAAATTTTGCGTGACGATTTAGACAGCAGTGATGAATTTTTAAAAAGATTTAATATTGAAGCACAGTCTGCTGCTTCTCTTACAAATCAACATATTGTTTCTATTTATGACGTTGGAAAAGACGGAAATATTAACTACATTGTAATGGAATATGTAGAAGGAGAAACATTAAAGGAGTACATTAAAAACAATTCCCCAATTGATTGGAAACAAACTGTAAAAATTACAATGGGGATTGCCGATGCGTTGTCGGAGGCGCATAAAAAACATATTATACACAGAGATATTAAACCTCAGAATATTATTGTTACTATTGATGGTAATATAAAAGTTACAGATTTTGGTATTGCACGTGTATCATCCGGCGCTACAATTTCTGTCGATGGCGATGTATTGGGGTCTGTTCATTACCTTTCTCCGGAACAGGCACGAGGCGGATATGTTGATGAACGCAGCGATATATATTCTTTAGGCGTTGTTATGTATGAAATGCTTACAGGAAAAGTGCCTTTTGACGGCGATACGCCTGTTGCTGTAGCAATGAAACAAATTGAACAACCCCCGGTAAATCCTTGCGAACTTATTGATGGAATACCTGAAAATGTATCAGCGATTGTTCTTAAGGCAATGTGCAAAGAAACATCCTGCAGATATTCAAATGTAATTGAAATGTACGAAGACTTGAATAAGGTTCTCTCTGACCCCAATTCTGTTGTAATTGAATCTAAATCTAATACTGAATATATGGATGAAGCAACTAAAAAGATTCCGCCGATTAAAATTGACAATCAAGTAATTGATTTGGCGGTAAAAGATACGAAAAAGCAGG
>JAZSBW010000139.1:0-3523 GCA_045602585.1 Clostridia bacterium | reverse complement strand
CTTTGTGTATTCTCATTTACAGTTCTCCTCTCATCTTGCGTACTGCAACCGTATTGTCTTTACCGTTGAACTCCACATACTTATACTTTGTATAGTTAGTGACTTCATCATACCGATTCTTACCGGAACAATCAATAGATTCAATCAAATGTCCTCTCTTACGATACCAATGCACAATCGCCGCCAATCTCTCTGCGCCAAACAAATCGTATGCTTCTTTTGCTGTCATGGTCTCATGTGTCTGGAGATAATTCAGTACCTCACTCTTCTGTGTTTTCTCTCTCATCTTCATCTTCCTCCTTTTTTATACTATCGTCTCTATCAATGAAAAATGCGTTTTCCAGTTCTTTCGGCATTAAATGCACAAGTCTATCCTTATAATGCAGAAAATTACAAGTCTGTGCGAATGCCCCATTATCACCTGTGCTATACGTTGTCATAAGTGATATACCTGCTTTAGCCTCTAAAGTAATCTGCTTCATTTCCTCTACAAGTTCTACCAGCCTCTGTCCTAACTCTTTCTTGCGTTCATCAGTCATTGTCTTTATCCTCCTTATTATTTATATACTCATTCTCGTATGCTTCCTTTAATATCTTGAACGTCCGCTCATCTACTACATAATACCTGTCACCATTATCCCCGAAGTCGAATACAAGGGCGTTGAAGCCCCTGCCCATAGCAAAGGCTTCTTCCTTGTTCTTTTTCAGCCAGTCACGCTTAATAGAGAATGACTTACGCTCCTCGGTCATGGTCTTACACTCAAACAGCCAGTCGTCCGCTAATACATCACCAGCCCCAAATGGTATAGCACCACTATTTGCAACTACTTTACCTTTAAGAACTTTAGCGACTTCTTTCTCCTGTCTACCGCTATAATATCTTGTTGATTTTTTATTATTCGTCATTAAATGCCCAATGCTCCTTTTTCTTTATTTTATATGCCAAACATTGACCTATACTGTATTCTTTACACACATCCTTGTAATTAACTCCGCCATTCATTTTTTCATATATCTCAAACACTTGTTCCTTGGATAATTTACTATTTGCGTTTAATTTGCCTTGTCTTTGTTTGCTAAACTTTGCTTTAGTTTCGGCAGAATGATGTTTACCTTTTCTGTACGCAGAAAGTTTACGTCTTGTTTCCTCTGAAACTATTTGATGTTTCATTCTTTCCAGCATACGCTTTCTTGAAAGTTGTTTTTCCTCGTCAGACTTATGCTTATAAACTCTCGGTTTCTTCACATAATTTTCTCCCCAACGATTGACATACATACGTTTCAACTCTTCTTCTGTATGTTTTCTACCATAATTACCATTCTTTTCGCCGGAACATGCCTTACTTATTTTTGCTTTTATTTCATCAGACGCACTTACACCTAAGCCGATGTCAGTATTATTAAGCAAATTATAACCAATGGAATGATTAGAGCAGTTCGTTAATTGTATGTAATATTGTTCTCGGTCACGCAGAATTGATTTATCACTCACTTCCTCAATAACTGAAAACTCAAAACTATCTTCACCATACTTATTCCACGCACTTTGCAAATATTTATTGTTATGTGTGCCTTTTCGTAACTCATGCGTATGGCACTTGATTCTTCTCTGTATGTCAACAGAACTGCCAACGTATATCTTTCCATCAGCTACATTAAGTATCTTATAAACACCCATCATAATAATCAACTCCTTAAATTATGTTTGTGTTTATACTTTACACTCTATTAGAATATGTGTCAAGTCTGTCACTCCAGGGTTGGCAACCTGCCTGCCTCCAACCTGCTTGGCTACAGTCTTTTCCTGCCTGTTGCTATAAAATCGTGTTGGCCGCATTTACGACTTACCTCCTTTCTGAAAAACCTGCACCAAGTCTCTTGTCCGGCCACTGATGATATTAGCCTGACTACTCAAATGATTTTGAGTATCCACAATCTTGCTTGTATTCTCCTTGAGAATGATTGTATTCTGCACAATCTGACCGAGTGCATTTTCCAGCCGATTCTGCTTCACATTCAGAGCCTTTAATTCCACTAACACCTGTGACAGCAGGTCGGTTACCTTTTTCTGCTCCTCATACAGTGTACCCATACCAATAATACAGGTTTCCACCTTTGCACCTAAATCATCGGCCTCTGCCGACTTTTCGGGGACAACTAATGGGGGTTCAGATTTTTTAATTACGGAATCCACCTCTATACCCAAAAACTCACACAGGCGCTTCAACTCCACAATGTTGAATGACCCCCTGTTCAAACTCTGACTGATATAAGCACTGTTCTTATTCAACAGCATGGTAGACAACTTTCCTTTATCTAACCCGCTTCGCCGCACGGCTTCATTGATTGCGGCTGAATCTACTTCCACATACTGGTCGTTGCTATACCTCATACTACTCTTCCTCCTGTTCTACTTTCACAATTCTATAGTCACAATCTACTCCGAGACCGTAAATCTTCTTACACTCCGCAACTGATGATACTACACAGGTCTGCTTACACCACTTGCCAGCAGTGTAAGCATCCTTATACTCAAATTCAATCCGTAACATCGGCAGAATCCTCCTCGGTGTAGACCTCAATCTCGATTTCCTTGAATGCCTGCGCACAAGCGGCGATAATATCTTTGTAGTTACGGCTCTTGGCCTTATTCAGTCGGATCTTGACCAGCCTATCATATTCCTTATCATATATATTATCACCATAGGTGTCCTTATACTTCCTATCAATGCCGAGACACCTATTCATGTGCTCTTTATCACTAAAGAATCCCCACAAGTTGTACTTGCCTACCCCATCTTCTTCCCACTCATTTATGAAAATCAGATACGCATTTCCCTCATAAAGATTGACTGTAACGTCCTTATAGGTGAAATTCTCTGTATCAGTACCTATTCTCCGTCTAAAGGTTGCCTCACCACACTTGTTTTTCCAAAGCCACTGTAATGCCATATTAGATTTCCTCCTTTGATAAGATTGCCGACTTAATAACCCAACCACTCCATGTTACCTCTACCAGTCTTTCTTTTATTGCTTCCACATCATCTATATCACAGGCAATACCAACCTTTGCCATGCATACAGGTCCGATACCATAATGCCTGCTGATAGGGTTTGTTAATTCCTTACCACAGCACATACAGGTAATGGTTTTCTCTGCCATACCATGTAAGTGCATATAGGCCATGCCCCGTGTTTCCTTCTCAATCGTGCCTGCCATAATCCGCATTGGCATGGGCTTATTGTCATTCCACTTTGCCATGAAATCAAATTCTGGCGTAGCGGGCTTGGTCATATAGGGCTTAACCATAATCTTATACTCTGTCTCACCTGCCACCTGTTCTATAGTGGCTTTCTCGCCGCCTGTGGGCTGATTTGCGGGCTTTCGGCCTCTTACCTTTAGAATGATATGAATATCATCTGAAACGGGCTTAAAAGCGCTTATAGCCTGTGCGGCCGATTCATACTCAACTCCGTTAATCTCGACTGGTCCTTGCCAGTGCTTAATCATCTGTATCATGCT
>JAZSBW010000138.1:0-3698 GCA_045602585.1 Clostridia bacterium | reverse complement strand
ATACTCAACCTGCTCGTCAGTAAGACCCGTGTGCAAAGGCAGAGTAATTTCATTTACAAAGTGATTATAGGCATTTGGATAATCTTTAATATCAAAGCCCATATTTTTATATGCAGTATGCATAGGAAGCGGTTTATAATGAACATTGCAGGCTATACCCTGCTCCGCCATTTTAATTATAATCTCATTTCGTTGTTCAAAAGTTATATTCGGTATATTAGTAATGTAAAGATGTCCCGATGAACAATATTTATCAGTATAATGATTGAGCGTTTTCACTCCGATAGGCTTTAATGCCTTATCATACTTTTCTATAATCTCACGGCGGCGTTTAAGCATATCGGGATAACGCTCAAACTGTGCAAGTCCGACAGCAGCCAGAATATCTGTCATATTACACTTATAGTACGGAGCAACCACATCATACTCCCACGCACCAAGTTGAGTTTTTGCAAGAGCATCTTTGCTCTGCCCATGAAGGCTTAGAAGTTGCAATTTACCATAAATCCCATCATTACCAACACCATCTATAGTACGCCATGTAAGTGCACCGCCCTCTGCGGTAGTCAAGTTCTTAACTGCATGAAAAGAGGTAGACGAAAAATCTGCTATAGCACCTGCCATTTTGCCATTGCGTTTTGCACCGAACGCATGAGCAGTATCCGCCATAACAGCAACTCTGCCAAGCGCCCTTTGCATATCTGTTGAAGGTGTGAACAGTTTTTTCTTATTATTTACTATTTCAAAAAGCCTGTCATAATCACAAGGAATACCTGCAATATCCACAGCAATAATTGCCTTGGTTTTTTCGGTTATGACTTTTTCAACTGCATCATAATCCATTTCCAGACTGCTTTTCTGGCAATCGATCATAACAATAGTTGCACCCACATGTGCAACTATTGATGCTGTGGCAGTATATGTATATGCAGGAACTATAACTTCATCACCGGCACCTATCCCCATAACACGAAGTGCCATTTCAGCACATGCCGTCTGAGAATTAAGGCACACTGCTTTATCGGTACCAATATATTGAGAAACCAGCCTCTCTAGTTCTTTAACACGCGGACCTGTTGTAATCCAGCCCGACCGAAGTGCATCGCACACATATTTAATCTCATTTTCAGATATATCGGGCGGAGAAAACGGGATATTCATTTTTGCCACAGTTTACCATCTCTTTCAAAAATATTAGTTTCAAAAAGCATACAAAAAGGCATAATACATTATAATGATATCAAAAACACAATTTTTTTTCAATATGAATGTACAGACAATTTTTTCATATTTTTTAGTATATTATGAACAAATATCAAATATATCGTCTACAATATTCTACAATATGCATATGCAGCACACCATATTTTTACAAAAACTGTTGACCGAAAAATCTTTTTATGATAACATAAATTTAGATTTTTATTTTTAGGAGGTTTTTTTGTGAAGAAAAAAACTATCGGCAACATAATCGCATTTGTGGTTGCAGCGATTATAGTTGCAGTATGCTCTGTGTTTATCAGAACAACAGATGTTGAAGCAACCAGTATGTATTTTTCAACCTTTGTAGCATTGCTTCCCCCGTTGGTTGCTATTGCGCTGGCACTTATCACCAAAGAAGTTTACTCATCATTGTTTATTGGTATCCTTTTAGGTGGATTGTTCGTTGCTAACTGGAATCCCGTTGGTGCACTTGACGCACTTTTAAACGACGGTATAATTGCTGCAATCTCCGGCACAGCGGGTATATTTATGTTTTTGGTTATACTCGGTGCTATGGTTGCATTAGTTAACAAAGCAGGCGGTTCTGCTGCGTTCGGTAGATGGGCTGAAACACACATTAAATCAAGAGTAGGTGCTATGCTCGCATCTTTTGTGCTTGGTGTTCTTATCTTTATTGACGACTACTTCAACTGCTTAACAGTTGGAAGCGTTATGCGTCCCGTTACAGATAGCCACAAAATTTCACGTGCAAAACTTTCATACATCATCGATGCAACTGCTGCTCCTATATGTATGATTGCACCCGTTTCTTCATGGGCTGCTGCAGTTTCTCAGTTTGCTGAGGGAACAGGTTATTCGGGCATAGAACTTTTTGTACGTGCTATCCCCTACAATTTCTACTCACTGCTCACACTTGTATTCGTTGTGGCTCTTGCAGTTATGAAGTTTGACTATGGCTCAATGAAAACACACGAATCAAACGCAATCAACAACGGCGACTTGTACACTTGTGGTGACAGAGTTGATGCAACTGAGGATGTCAAAACAAATCCAAAAGGCAAAGTTATGGACCTTATTCTCCCCGTAGTTGTACTTGTTATTTCAAGTGTTATCGGTCTTTTGTATGTTGGCGGTTTCTTCTCAGGCGCTGACTTTATTACAGCATTCGGTGATACAGATGCAACAGTTGGTCTGCCTTGGGGCGCATTGATTGCATTAGTAATTACTATCGCTTACCTGATGGCAAGAAAAATTATCACCTTCAAAGAAGCAATGGATTGCATACCGAAAGGATTTATTTCAATGGTACCTGCAATTTTAATCCTTACATTTGCAACATCACTTAAAAATATGACAGGTCTTTTAGGTGCTGACGTATTCGTAGGCAACTTAATGGATTCTGCTGCTGCAGGACTTGCTAACTTCCTGCCGGCAATTATCTTTATAGTTGCTTGCATACTGGCATTCTCTACAGGCACATCATGGGGTACATTCGGTATTTTAATCCCGATTGTTGCCGCTATATTCCCTGCTGACAGCGAACTGATGATAATCGGTATGTCTGCTTGCCTTGCAGGTGCAGTTTGCGGTGACCACTGCTCACCTATTTCCGATACAACAATTATGTCTTCGGCAGGAGCTCAGTGCAATCACTTAACCCACGTTTCAACTCAGTTACCTTACGCAATTACTGTTGCGGCTATATCGTTTGTAATGTATCTGCTGGCTGCATTTATCCAGAGTGCATACATTCTGCTTCCTATCGGTATAGTGCTTACAATAGCAGTTCTGTTTGCTATTAAAGCAATAACAAAAGATAAAGCAAAAGCGTAAATTTTTTTTACACGCTAAAAGGACCGGAATATTGCGGTCCTTTTTTAATTTGTTATTGTGCATATCCTGCGCTCTTATAATCTCTTTCTTTCAGCCACTTAACAGTTTTTTCGTATTTATCTGTGATATTTATATATATTCCGTTCCGGTAATTTATCAGTTTACCGTTTTCATCAATACCGCTGTCAAACAGATAATTTACAGATACATCATACAAAACATCTTCACTTTTAAGTTCTTGAGGATATAGTTCTTCGTAACTCATATTTAATATATCATCCTTCAAAATTGCAAGAAGTTCTTTATAATCGTCTATCTCGTGTTCCTCACGGTATCCGCCATCGTTATAACTTTGAATGTCTATCCCTATTACTTTAGATTCATCTACAAATATCTCTTCACACATTTTCTTGTACTCGTCATACTTGTAAAAAGCGTTCATTAATTCTACCCTTTGTTCATATGTTACAGGGTAAACTCTGTATATGGTTTTACCGTTTTTAAGATTATACTTAATATGTATTCGTGTGTTATATGGAGAGTTATACAACCGCTCGTAACTGGTAGATGGAATTTCGGAAATAAAATCTTCGTGTGCATCTATAACCATTTTAACAAGTTCTTCATTTGCGGTAAAAGGC
>JAZSBW010000137.1:0-2050 GCA_045602585.1 Clostridia bacterium | reverse complement strand
AGTATCGCGTGCCGTTGCAAACTTATCAACACTCAGCGAACTGTGTTTGCCGTTTGTTAAAGTGGGCGGTTATTTTGTAAGTATGAAAGGCCCTAACGCAGAGGAAGAAATTTCAAACGCCAAAAACGCCATAAAAATACTCGGCGGTAAGGTAGAAAAAGTAGTTCCGTACGATATCCCTACAACAGATTTACAGCATAATCTTGTAATTATAAAAAAAGTTGCGCCAATACCGCAAAAGTATCCAAGAAGTGCGCCTAAGCCTGCTAAAATGCCTCTTTAATTGTCGATATTTTACGAACGATTTTATTTCCCATCACGAGAAATGTATGTTATACTGTGAATATGGAAAATTATTCCAAAAACAGGAGGCATACAAATGATGGATATGATATCAATGATAAAAGAGCAGTATCTGCCAAAGGACAATATCGCGCAGATACCGGTAGATAAAATTCTGCCCAACCCGTTTCAGCCGAGAAAGAATTTTGACGGTCCGGCATTGGAGGAAATGAGCCAGTCAATCAAGCAATATGGCATATTGCAACCGATTACCGTGCGTAAAGTTTCGCCAACGCTTTACGAACTTGTTGCCGGTGAAAGACGTTTGCGGGCGGCAAAACACGCAGGACTCGAAAAAATTCCTGCCATTGTTGTTGAAATGAGCGATAGCGACAGCGCCGCCGTTGCATTGGTTGAAAACTTGCAAAGACAGGATTTGTCGTTTATGGAGGAAGCAGAAGCCTATAGTGCTCTTATTGCCATACACGGATTCACTCAGGAGCAGATTGCCGCAAAACTCGGCAAGAATCAGTCTACCATCGCAAATAAGTTAAGACTTTTGCGCTTGCCCGAAAGCGTTAAAGCCGCACTTGTTGAGCATAACCTTACCGAGCGCCACGCAAGAGCGCTTTTGCGTATTCCCGATGAGGACAAGCAACTTGAAGCACTTAAAAAAATATGCGATAATTCATATAACGTCAGCGAAACAGATGCCTACATAGATAAACTTTTGGAAGCGAAAAAAGAGCCTGAACAAAAGACTGTTCCAAAACGTACAGGTATAATGAAAGATGTGCGTATTTTTATGAACACCATAAACCGTGCCGTTTCTGTTATGATAGAATCGGGCATAAGTGCCGTATCTCAACAAACGGAATTTGACGATTATTATGAATATGTAATTAAAATTCCTAAATAAAATTCATGTAGGGACCGACGTCCTCGACGGTCCGGATGTTTGAATAATATAAGAGAGGATATAACTATGCGAAATTTAGCATCACCTGCAGTAATTAAATCAATCCTTGCTGAAAAGGGCTTCAGATTTTCAAAATCACTCGGTCAGAACTTCTTAATTGACGAGGACGTTTTGGATAAAATCGTAGACGGCTCTGGCATTGATGAAAATACATACGTGCTTGAAATTGGCCCCGGTTTCGGCACGCTTACCCAGCGTTTGTGTGCTGCTGCAAAAAAAGTTGTGGCGGTAGAGATAGACGATATGGCGGCAGATATTTTAACGGAAAATCTTGCCGAGTGTGATAACCTTAAAATCGTACGCGGCGATATTTTAAAGATTGATTTAAATGCCCTTATTGCAGATGAGTTTGGAGCAGACAGTAAAATTAAGGTTGTAGCAAATCTTCCGTATTACATAACCACGCCCATTCTTATGCTTTTGATAGAAGGCGGATTCAATATTGACTCTATAACGGTTATGATTCAAAAAGAAGTTGCCGACCGACTTGCCGCCACCCCCGGCGGAAAAGATTACGGAGCGATAACACTTTCTGTTCAGTACCGTTGCACGGCGACACCTGTTGCCATTGCACCGCCGGATTCGTTTATGCCGCCGCCAAAGGTAACGTCCGAGGTTATTCGCCTTGATTTGCTAAGCGAACCGTCGGTTAAGGTCAATGACGAAAAAATGCTGTTTAAGATTGTAAAAGCCGCCTTTGCACAAAGACGAAAAACGCTTTTGAACACACTTTCAAACAGTAATGCGTTTACTATGAGTAAAGACGAACTTTCTAAAATGCTTGAAAAC
>JAZSBW010000136.1:0-5521 GCA_045602585.1 Clostridia bacterium | reverse complement strand
CAGTCCATTGTCAAAAATAGTGTTCATATTTGATATGCTTGTCGGCAGACTTGAAGTTTTTCCGATTCTTATACTTTTTTCGGCGCATACATGGCGCAAATAACAATATAGGAGACAGTTTATGAAAAACAGTAAAAGTAAAATACTGCTATCGATTTTTTCTACTTTTTTTAAAATCGGTGCGTTCACTTTTGGCGGTGGATATGCTATGATACCGCTTATTCAAAAAGAAACTTCAGAGAAAAAAGGCTGGATTTCTGATGATGATATACTTGATATAATCGCAATTGCTGAGTCTACACCCGGACCGATTGCAATAAACTCTGCTACTTTTATCGGGTATAAAACGGCAGGTGCTTTAGGTGCATTTATGGCGACATTGGGAGTAGTGCTGCCATCGTTTTTGATAATATCGGTTATTTCTTATGTGCTTACTGCTTTTAAGGACATAAAGGCGGTTGAATATGCTTTTAACGGTATAAGGGCAGGTGTGCTTGCGCTATTGTTGAAAGCGTTGTGGGGAATGTTTAAAAAGTGCCCCAAAGGAATAGCCGCCTATGTTATACTTATATGTGCTTTTATTGTGGCGGCATTTACTGATATTAATGTACTTGTGATAATAGTTTGTTGTGCACTTGCAGGGCTTATCACCTCTTTAATAAATTTAAGGAGGGAGAAATTGTGATATATCTTGTGCTGTTTTTAACATTTTTTAAAATAGGTGCATTTACGTTTGGCGGTGGATATGCTATGTTGCCGCTTATACAGGAAGAAGTTTTGAAAAAAGCATGGCTTTCCGAGCAGGAAATTATTGATTTCATTGCTGTAAGTGAGTCTACTCCCGGTCCTTTTGCAGTTAACATGGCTACATTTATCGGTACTCAAATGGGAGGGGTATTAGGTGCAGTATGTGCAACTTTGGGTGTTGTACTTCCGTCTTTTATCATAATACTTATTGTTGCTAAATGCTTTGAAAAATTTAAAACCAATAAAATTGTTAGAGGCTGTATGTCTGGGTTAAAACCTGCTACAGTAGGTCTTATCGGTGCAGCGGTTGTGTCTGTTGGTAAAACTGTGTTTTTCTCGTCAGGAATTACAATGGCGGTGTTTGGTGATATTGCTTTTTATGTATCGCTTGCAATTTTCGCTGTTATGACAGTTCTCGCGTTTAAAAAAGTTCATCCAATTGCAATAATATGTATATCGGCAGTTATAGGTATTTTGACAGGACACCTTATATATTGATAATTTTAAAGAGCGTATTATATAATACGCTCTTGCTTTATTCTTTGATGAGTTTTAAAAATGCTTGTGCTGCTAAAGAGAGAGGATTGCTCTTCATATATGCACATCCTATGTTTCGCGGTGGCAGGGGAGAGTTGAGTGGTAATCTCTTAATGATACCTTTTTTGAGTTCATCTTTTGAAAATTCCTCTACTACACACGAAACTCCAAGGTGTATGGATGCAAAACGTATTAAAAGTTCATGAGCAGCAATTTCTATTTGTGGTTCTAACTCTATATTGCTTTCTTTAAATTCTTTATCAATATAGTGCCTTGATGATGAATTTTTTTCAAGAAGTATAAGCGGAAGTTGCGATATTTCTTCGCGTGTGTAACTCTGTTTTGCGCAAAACTCCGGACCACTTACAAATATATCATGAATTTCAAGACACGGCTCAATGCAGAGTTCCTCGTCATCAGCCGGAAGATTTATAAAAGCCAAATCTGCCTTGCCATCTTTAACAAACTGAATCATATGTGATGAATATGAGTTTGCCATTTCAATACGTATATTGGGGTATAGTGCGTGGAATTTTTCAAGATAGGGTAGTAAAAAGTGACACGTTATGGTATCTCCGGCAGCAATTGTAAGTGCGCCGCTTTCTAAATGCTGCAGTCGTTCAAGTAATGTTTCTCCCTGTTCAATAGCCTGCATTGCGGTTTCGATTTTTTGAAAAAGAAGTTCTCCCTCATTTGTAAGTGAAACACCTCTGCGTGATCGTGAGAAAAGTTTTACATCCAAATCAGTTTCAAGTTGATTTATGCATTGAGAAATTGCTGATTGGGAAATATAAAGATGTTGGGCGGCGGTAGTAAAAGAAGCAAATCTTGCAGTTTCATAGAAAATGCGATAATAATCAAGTTTTGTTTTCATATAAGCACTCCTTATTACTGTAGTAAGATATATCTATTTTACTAATATGTATAAATGTATTATAATGGTTATGTAATTAAATGTCAAGAACCAGGAGGTTATTTAAATGATAAGAAAAACTGGTACAGTTTCCAGAGGTATTAGATGTCCCATTATTCGTGAAGGCGATGATATTTCCGGAATAGTTGTAAATAGTGTTGTAGAAGCGTCTGAGGCAGAGGGGTTTGACCTTCGTGACAGAGATGTTGTTGCAATTACCGAATCTGTAGTTGCACGCTCTCAGGGAAATTATGCATCAATTGATGCTATTGCTGAAGATGTTAAAAATAAACTTGGAGGAGAAACCATCGGTGTAATTTTCCCTATACTCAGCCGTAACAGATTTGCTATCTGTCTTAAAGGTATAGCAAAAGGTGCTAAAAAAATCGTTCTTATGCTTAACTACCCAAGTGATGAGGTTGGTAATGCGCTTGTGTCTTTGGACCAACTCGATGAAGCAGGTATTAATCCTTATTCCGATGTTCTTACTGAAGAAAAATATCGTGAACTGTTTGGCAAAAATCCGCATCCTTTCACAGGTGTTGATTATGTTCAGTATTATGGTGACTTAATCCGTTCCTGCGGTGCAGATGCTGAGATTATTCTTGCAAACGATGCACGTGTTATATTAAATTATACAGACAGTGTTCTTAACTGTGATATCCACAGCAGAGCACGCACAAAACGTATTTTAAAGGCTGCCGGTGCAAAAAGAGTGGTTGGACTCGATGAAATCCTTTCTCATTCAGTAAACGGAAGCGGATATAATGCGAAATATGGTTTACTTGGCTCTAATAAATCTACTGAAGATACAATTAAACTTTTCCCTCATGAATGTTTCGATTTGGTAAACGATATTCAGGCAAAACTGCTTGAACGAACAGGTAAACATATTGAAGTTATGGTTTATGGCGATGGTGCCTTCAGAGATCCGGTAGGGAAAATATGGGAACTGGCTGATCCGGTTGTATCACCTGCATATACAAAAGGGCTTGAAGGCACACCAAATGAATTGAAACTTAAATACCTCGCGGATAATGACTTTGCCGACTTAAAAGGTGAAGAACTTAAAAAAGCAATTGAAACTGCTATCCGTGAAAAAGATAATGACCTTGTAGGCAATATGGCATCTCAGGGAACTACGCCACGTCGTATAACTGATTTGATTGGCTCGCTTTGTGACCTTACAAGCGGTTCCGGTGATAAAGGTACACCTGTTGTTTTAGTTCAGGGATATTTTGATAACCTTACAGACTGATAAATACTATGAATATTTTAACACCTTTAACTAAAGATAAAATCAAGATATTAAAAGCAGGGGATAACGTAACAATATCCGGTGTTATTTATACTGCCCGTGATGCTGCACACAAACGTATGTGTGCAGCGTTAAACAATGGAGAAGATTTACCTTTTGATATCGACGGACAGGTTATATATTATGTTGGCCCGTGCCCTTGCAGAGAAGATGAGATAATTGGTTCCTGTGGTCCAACAACCAGTGGAAGAATGGATGCATATGCTCCCGAACTTATAAAACGTGGTTTATGTGGAATGATAGGAAAGGGCGTCAGAAAGCCTGCCGTTATAGATGCTATGGTAAAATACGGATGTGTTTATTTCGGTGCAATTGGTGGTGCGGGTGCGTTGCTTGCTGACCACGTTAAAAAAAGTGAAGTCATTGCCTATGATGACCTCGGCACTGAAGCAATACGAAGATTAGAGGTTGAAAAATTTCCGGTAACTGTGATTGTTGATGCACACGGTAATAATCTTTATGAAATCGGCAGAGAGAAATTTGCTAAGTAAAAACACTTAACTCTAAACTTAGGTATTGCATTTTTCTAATAAAGATTATATAATAAAAAAGAAACAATAATGATTGAAACGGAGGAATATGAAATGGCTATGATTACAAAAGATACTATCATTGCTGATGTATTGAAAATTGATCCTGAAACAGCACCTTTCTTTTTTGAGATTGGTATGCACTGCTTAGGCTGTCCTTCAGCAAGCGGCGAAACTGTTGAAGAGGCTTGTGCAGTTCATGGTGTTGATGCAGATGAACTGATTGCTAAAATCAATATGTTTTTAGGCAATAAATAATTAATTTAATTCATTGTAAAGGCTGAGCGATTGCTCAGCCTTTTTGCTATATGAAAAATCTTGATATCTGTGCTATTATAAAGCACACAGCAACACCTAATGCAGTAGGGATTATAAACGAAATTGCTGTCCATTTCAGGCTTCCTGTTTCTTTGCGTATAGTAAGTAGAGTAGTTGCACAAGGAAAGTGGAACAGAGAAAATAGCATAACATTTATAGCGGTTATTATATTCCAACCATTTGTAATAAGAAGTGCTCCTGTATCGGCAAGTGTTCCGAGTTCTGATAATTGACCTGATGCAGTATAGCACATTATCAGTATTGGCATTACTATTTCGTTCGCCGGTATGCCAAGTATAAAAGCCAGAAGTATATATCCGTCTAAACCAAGAAGTTTTGCAAACGGTTCTAAAAATGTTCCCATATGTTGCAATAAGGATAAATCTCCTATATGAACATTTGCCGCTAACCATATTAATGCACCTGCAGGGGCTGCCACAGCGGCAGCGCGGCCAAGCACAAACAGAGTTCTGTCAAATACAGAACGATATATAACCTCTGCGATTTTTGGTTTGCGATATGGCGGCAATTCAAGCGTAAACTGTGATGGTGTGCCTTTTAAAATAGTTTTAGAAAGAATATATGAAACTGCAAATGTTGCACAAATACCAAGTATTACTATTGCAAGCACGGCAACCGCTGCTATTAAGTATTTACCGGCATGAACAAAGGAAGCACCCATAAATATTGCAGAAATTGTTATAAGGGTAGGGAATCTGCCGTTACACGGAACAAGACTGTTTGTTATAATTGCTATCAGTCTTTCTCTTGGCGAATCTATTATTCTTGTACCTGTTACTCCTGCCGCATTACAACCCAATCCCATACACATAGTAAGACATTGTTTGCCGTGAGCACAGCATTTTTTGAATACACCGTCAAGATTAAAAGCATCTCTCCGCAGGGATCCTAAATCTTCAAGAAGTGTAGAAAGCGGGAAGAATATTGCCATAGGCGGTAGCATATCTGCTACTACCCATGTAAGCGTACGGAACATACCTGAAACTACTATATTGATTATCCATTGAGGTGTGTTTATATATATAAAGAACTGCATGAGGTGTTGCTCTATATTGTTAAAAAATTCTGATAAAAGTGATGAAGGATAGTTAGCACCTGCAATGGAAAGATAGAAGATGATGCCAAGCATACAAAGCA
>JAZSBW010000135.1:0-2741 GCA_045602585.1 Clostridia bacterium | reverse complement strand
TGTAAACATAGAATATAAAGGCGCTATAATGAAAGTTGTTGCAGAAAGAACATATATAATATTTTTTGTATTATTTTTTAAGCCATACGTTCCAAGAATAAAACCGAGTAAAACGTAGCCGATATATCCTGTGATTCCGTCATCTGCCATGAACATATAAAATCTGCCGTTTGCCAAAGTGTTTATAAGCGGACGTATACTTGTCTGAAATATTGCTATCACAAATAACAGCATCAAATTTTTTGCATCACAGTTTTTAACAATCATCTGCAAAAACGGCATAAGCAGATATATAAATAAAATAGAGTAAACAAACCATAAGTGATATGCGCTTCCGCAGTTTATTAATTCTTTGAAAAAACCTGATACAGATATATTGTTGCTATGTGAGCAGTTCATATATATGTAATAGAATATGTCGTAAGCAATGAACGGAATACCTATTTTCAGGAAGCGTTTTTTATAAAATGCCTTTATATCTGTAATATCCTTATTCAACAGCAAATATCCGCTTATCATAAAGAACAAAGGCACGCCTACTCTGGAAAGTTCATTGACATACCCAAATACATACCATAATGCTTTTCCTGTATTCCCTATGTTAGCATAGTAATCGCAAATACAATGCAGAAGTATAACCATAAATATAGAAAACACACGTATATAATCAATATATTTATAATTTTTGTAAGACATCTTGTATCCTCGCAAATTGTTTTTATATACACTATAATACTATTAAATCGGCTTGTTGTCAATTTTTTTGAAACAGTTACATCGAAATAGAATATTGCAGTTTTTTTAGATATATGATAGAATATAATCACAAATTAGAAAAATTGGGGGGTATCATTTATGAAGAAGATTTTTATGTTGATAATGTGTTTTGTACTGCTGTTCTGTAGTTGTGTTTTTGCCGAAACAGAAAACACTTTTACTGTGATTAAGATACCTGCCCAATCGGCAGTATACGGGTATAAGGCTCGTTATACTGATACTAAACAACCCATACATCTATCCGAGTATTACGACGGGTATATGTTTGCAACAGTACCATCGTATAATGCAGACAGAGAAATAGAAGCATTTGAACCTGAAGAAATAACATTTACTGATTATGATGCTATGCATTATGAATTCAGTATGATGAAGTGGGTTGCTCAAAGCGGTGTTATTTTAGGTGACGATAATGGTCGCGCAAGACCGTTTGATAATGTAACACGTGCTGAAGCGGTTGCTATGGTTATGCGCTTTTTAGGACTTGATGCTGATAGTAACCTTTCCCATCCGTTTGAGGATGTTGACAGTAACAGTTGGTACAGAAATTATGTTGCATCTGCTTATAACGCAGGAATTATCAAAGGCGACAGCGCAAATATTTTTTCACCCGAAAGAGATGTATCGCGTGAAGAGATTACCGTAATGACTGCGCGTGCAATTAAATATGCCGGCCTTGCTGCATCGCGTGACGGTATTGTTTATGCTGCAGATAGTGCGGATATATCCGAGTGGGCTGCAGAAGCATACGAAATTGTAGGCTCAAGCGCAATTACTGAGCCGGATAATACTGATTGGGAAAATCCTACACGTCTTTTTGCACCTCAAAAAGCGGCAACCCGTTTTGATGTAGCATATCTTCTGTATTATTCAGGCAGAAGTTGTCAATTGTATCCGTCGCAGGAGGCTGTGGAGTATGGATTTGATAAAAATATGCCCGTTATTGACGGCTCTACATCTACATATCCGTTTACTGAGGCGGTGTATAATAAACTGTTTTCAAATGGATTTGAGCATCCAGAAAAACCTGTTTCGCACAGTAAAAGCCATGCATCGTATCAGCGCCTTATAAATGGCGAGGTTGATATGCTGTTTGCATCTGTATATCCTGCATCGGATATTTTGGAAATGGCAGCGGAAAAGGGTGTGGAACTTGAACTTATTCCTATTGCCTACGATGCCATGATTTTCTTTACCAATATCGAAAACCCATCAAAAGGTCTTACTAAAGAGCAGATAACAGATATTTATGTTAATAATGCTTATGATAATTGGTCGCAAGTAGGGGGGAACGATGCACTTTTGTATCCGTACTGCAGAAACTACGATAGTGGCTCTCATGCACAAATGGAACGCCATTTTTTAAATGGTAACGATATACACGAAAAGATACGTACCGAAACAACATCGAAAACGATGTCCAATGTCCTTACCGACGTTATGGAGGCTAAGACAGACAATCCTTTGGGCTATGGACTTGGGTACAGCATTTATTACTATTATCATAATATGGACCCGTTTTACAGTACATCAACTGAACTTAAACTTTTAGAGATTGACGGTGTTGTCCCAACAGATGAAACTATTGCAGACGGTACATATCCGCTTTCAAACAATACGTATATAGTTATCAGAAAAGATACTCCCAAAGATGCGCCTGCACGAAAAATGGCAGAATTTATGCTTACGGAGTCGGGACAGGAATGTGTACAGCAGGCAGGTTACGGAAGGTTGAAATAATAACGAAAGGTGAAGAAGGTAAGTGAAAGAATTCAAAACATATCATCCTATAGTTAATTTTACATATTTCGTTTTTGTTATTATTTTCTCGTGCCTTTTGTTGCACCCTGTGTTTTTAGGCATATCATTTATATGCGCTGTTTCGTATGCAATTATTACGGGTGGCAGACGAACGCTGAAGTTTATAAGTATTTATATGTTTTTGCTTATTGCTTTAACAACTA
>JAZSBW010000134.1:0-4145 GCA_045602585.1 Clostridia bacterium | reverse complement strand
CATCCAATGGGTTGGGACTCTTTCGGTCTGCCTGCTGAAAATGCGGCTATCAAAAACAATATCCCCCCCAACGACTGGACATGGTCAAACATTGACAATATGAGAGAGCAGTTAAAATCTATGGGTATCAGTTATGACTGGGACAGAGAAGTTGCTACCTGCCATAAAGATTACTACAAATGGACACAATGGATGTTTTTACAACTTTTCAACAACAACCTTGCATACAAGAAAAAATCGTATGTAAACTGGTGTCCCGATTGCCAGACAGTTCTTGCAAACGAGCAGGTTGTTGGCGGACATTGCGAAAGATGTAAAGCCGAAGTAGGTAAAAAAGACCTTGAACAATGGTTCTTTAAAATTACAGATTATGCCGAAAGACTTCTGGCAGATATTGACCGTCTTAAAGGCTGGCCAGAAAAAGTACGTACAATGCAGACCAACTGGATTGGCAAAAGTATCGGTGCTGAGGTTAAATTTACAGTAGACGGTTCAGGCGAAGAACTTACGGTATTCACTACACGTCCTGATACCATCTATGGCGTTACATATATGGTAATCGCCCCTGAACATCCAATCGTTCCCGAACTTATTGCAGGCAGCGAAACTGAGGCTGAATGCAAAGAGTTCATTAAGAAGATGCAGTTCTTAAACGAAATTGCGCGTACCTCTACAGATACTGAAAAAGAGGGTGTGTTTACCGGTAAATATGTAATTAATCCATTAACCGGCAAAAAGATTCCTCTCTACCTTGCTAATTATGTATTGCTTGACTACGGCACAGGCGTTGTAATGGCAGTACCTGCGCACGACCAGAGGGACTTTGACTTTGCTAAAAAATACAATCTCCCGATTGAAGCAGTTATCTCTCCCGATGGTAGTGATATAGACGGTTCAACACTTGAGGCAGCTTTCGAGGCTGAGGGCACAATGATTAATTCGGGCGACTTCAACGGCTTATCCAATAAAGAGGCAATGCCCAAAATCATTGAGTATATTCAGTCTAACAATATGGGTGAGCAGAAAGTAAACTTCCGTCTACGTGACTGGCTGATTTCACGTCAGAGATACTGGGGTGCGCCCATCCCGATTATTTATTGCGAAGAGCACGGTGCTGTTCCCGTTCCCGAAAAAGATTTGCCCGTTCTTCTTCCCGAAGATGTTAAGTTTACAGGTCAGGGTGAATCTCCGCTTAAAACTTCTGAAACCTTTATAAACGCACCCTGCCCCATCTGCGGTAAAATGGGTCACAGAGAAACAGATACTATGGACACATTCGTATGTTCGTCATGGTATTTTATGCGTTATTGCGACCCGAAAAATGCTGAAAAAGCATTTGATAAAGAAACCACCGATTACTGGATGAATGTTGACCAGTATATCGGCGGTGTAGAACACGCAATTCTGCACTTGCTTTATGCAAGATTCTTTACAAAAGTTATGCACGATTTAGGACATATCTCTTGTGACGAGCCTTTTGAAAACCTGCTTACACAGGGCATGGTATTAAAAGACGGCACAAAGATGAGTAAGTCTTTAGGCAATGTTGTAAGCCCTGACGAAATCATTGAAAAATACGGTGCAGACACAGCAAGATTGTTTATACTCTTTGCTGCTCCTCCGGAACGTGACCTTGAGTGGAGCGATACTGCAGTTGAAGGCTCACACAGATTTATAAACCGCGTATTCAGATTTGTTGACGATAAGAAAGACACATTCTCTTTCGGCAGCAAATACGATGTTTCCGCACTTAGCGCTGATGATAAAAACTTACGTTTTGTACTCAACAACACCGTAAAACGTGCAACAGACGATATAGGCGGACGTTTCAATTTCAATACTGCTATCTCAAGCATTATGGAACTTGTTAATGCTATGTATGCTTACACAGGTGATAATACGGCACTTGTAAACGAATGTGTTGAAAAACTTGTTATTATGCTCGCACCGTTTATCCCCCACGTAGCAGAAGAAATGTGGGAGATGCTCGGCAGTAAAGACAGTGTTCATAACCAGAACTGGGTAACATACGACGAAGATGCGCTCGTTAAAGACGAGATAGAACTCGTACTTCAGATTAACGGAAAAGTTAAGGATAAAATAAATGTTCCTGCTTCTGCTTCTGAAGACGAAATCAAAGAACTCGCTCTTGCAAACCAAAATATTATTAAGGCTACCGAGGGTAAACAGATTGTTAAAACAATTCTTGTTAAAGGAAGATTTTTAAATATCGTTGTAAAATAAGTTAAATAAATTTTAAAGGCTGAACGAAATCAATCGTTCAGCCTTTTATGTTCTTTTTATCATTTTATTCTTACAGTTTTTGCACGTTATTTCAATTTTACCTATCCCCTTAGGATAGCGCCATACAGATTTACACTTGGGGCATTTAAAATATTTATATGCCTTTCTTTCGTTCCACATCTTTTTACGCAAACTGAATTTTTGAAAAACTTTGCCTTTAACAGAAAAATACTTTCTGAGTTCTGCCTGACGGGCATAGATGTTTTTAGAAAATAGACGGAAATACGAATAAAAAACCGCCACCACAGCAATTGTATAAAAAATGCGTATTCCAAAAAACATAGAAAGCGCAAAGCCCACTAAAGCCGATATAAGCAAAAATTTAGAAAATTCGTCATAACCGTATCTGCCGGTCATAAACCTTTGGAATCTGTACGAAAGATTCCCGAAAAAATTGTTCATTTACATCACCTGATTTAATTATATACAGTTGACATTTAAAAATCAATTCAAATTGGAATTGTTAACAAATTATCTCAAATATTTAATTGAATATATCTGCACCATCGAATTTATCAAACATATGCGTTATGCGCTCTTTGAGCCTTTCGCAATCAGGGCCGTAAAGATGCGGATTATTAGTTAAAAGTTCTTCGCATTGTTCCTGAGCGTCTTTTAAAATATCAATATCTGTAAAAAGATTGGCAATTTTAAGTTCAGGCAAGCCGTGCTGACGTGTTCCGAAAAACTCACCGCAACCGCGAAGTTCCAAATCTTTTTGAGAGATTTTGAATCCGTCATTCGTAGATATCATAGTCTGCATACGTTGCTGTGTGGCATCGTTTTGACTGTTGGTTATTAGCACGCAATACGATTTAAAATCGCCTCTGCCGACTCTTCCCCTTAACTGATGAAGTTGAGAAAGTCCAAACCTTTCGGCATTTTCTATAACCATAATATTTGCGTTCGGTACATCTACACCGACCTCTATAACAGTAGTGGCAACAAGCAGATTAACATCGCCATTTTTAAACTGCATCATAACTTCGTCTTTTTCTTTGGCTTTCATTTTACCATGCAAAAGACCAACTTTGTATTCGGGAAAAACCTGGGTCTGTAACTTTTCTGCAAACTGAACGCTTGCTACAGCGTTTAAACTTTCAGATTCCTCAACAAGCGGACAAACCACATAAGCCTGCCTACCCTCTGCAAGTTGCTTACGCACAAAATTATACGCTCTGCTGCGGATAGAATCGTTTACGCAAAAGGTGTCTATATCCTGTCTGCCTGCAGGTTTATCGTCGATAATTGTGATATCAAGGTCACCGTAAAGAATAAGTGCAAGTGTTCTTGGAATCGGTGTGGCACTCATAACAAGAACGTGGCAAAACTGCGACTTACTGCTGAGTTTTGAACGTTGGCTTACACCGAAGCGGTGTTGTTCGTCTGTAACACAGAATCCAAGATTTTTGAAATTGACATTATCTTCAATGATTGCGTGAGTACCAATAACAATATCATACTCACCTGCTTCTATATCGGCTAAAAGTTTCTTTTTGCCCGCTACAGAGCCAGTTAAAAGCGCTATTTTAAACGCATCGCCAAAAAACTTTTTAAACGTATTATAATGCTGATTTGCAAGTATTTCCGTAGGTGCCATAAGTGCCGCCTGATAGCCATTGCGAACAGTTATATACATAGCACACGCCGCAACAACTGTTTTACCGCTGCCGACATCGCCCTGAACAAGTCTGTTCATAGGTGTACCGCTTTTAAAGTCATCGCATATCTCACGTATGGCACGTTTTTGAGCACCCGTCAGTTCAAACGGAAGTGAATCAACAAATGCCCTGCCGCATGAGATATCGGAAAATATCAGTCCGTCAGCACGGCAGCGTCTG
>JAZSBW010000133.1:0-1582 GCA_045602585.1 Clostridia bacterium | reverse complement strand
ATATTCTCGCTTTGCATTGTGATCACTCTGTCTGCATTTTCACTGGCGGGTTGTGGTATGAATATGGCAGGTTCGGGAAATGACCTTTACATCTTTAACGGCAAGGGCGAGAGTGCTCAGGCACTTAAAGATGCGGCAGATAAATTTTCTGAAGAAACGGGTAAAAAAGTTAAAACATTTTCGCTCGGCAGCGGTACAAGCAGTTTAGATACCTTGCGTGCCGAACTGAACTCTAAAAATATGCCTACAATATTTTCAATAGTTAATATTCAGGAGTTAAAAGAGTTCGAAGAGGGCGGTTTTGCGCTTGATCTTACAACAGTTACAGACGAGAACTTTAAAATGCTCGCTGAAGAAATCCCACAAAATATGCGTTTAAGTTCAAACGGAACAAACAGTTTCGGTGTTCCCTATAATGTAGAGGGGTACGGATATATTGTTGATACACGTATGGTAGAGGCTCTCTTTGGCGACGGAACTGCCGAAGACTTTTTAGAAGATGCTAAAAATGCGAGTTACGAAGAATTTCAAAACCTTGTAATCGCGGTTGACGGTTACATCAAAAATAATACAGCGGCTTCAGTTGTTTTAGACGGTGAAACGTATACTTTAAGAAATGAAAAAACAGACCTTTCATCAAAACTTACAGGTGTGTTCGCTATAGCCGGTGCAGATAAATGGACATACGGCGACCATCTGGTAAACGTGGCACTCAACGCAGTTTTTGATAACCCTGCTGAAGCCGCCTCTGCAACAGATGCACAGATTGCATCTTTAAAAGGACCTCTCACCGCTTATGCAAGGGCGTTGGATTTCAAAACATCTTATGCCGCAGGTATGAACGGTCCTTTAACACGTGGCGCAGAGTTTATAAACACAACAACCGCGAACTACGACTCTGCAGTACAGATTTTTGCTCAAAGCAAGGCGCTTTTTATTAAACAAGGTAACTGGGCATATACAAATATAGCAAAGGTTGATAAAGAGATAGTTAAAACGCTTGAATTTATCCCTGTTAAATTACCTTTGACAGATGCAGACGTTACTTCAAGCGTAGGTACGGCAGAGCAGTTAAACCGTTCAATTTCTGTATATGTACCAAACTACTATGCAATCAATGCCAAAGCAACTGATGAGCAGAAAAAAACTGCAATGGATTTTCTTGTATGGCTTAACACTTCTGAAACAGGGCAGAAATTTGTAACAGAAGATATGGCATTCGTTCCGTATAACGCAGACCACCAGAATATTACTACTGATAATTCTTTAAGTAACTCTATTATAAGATATATGGAAGACGGCGACGTTATTTCCAACCCATACGGCGGAGCGCCTGTAAACTGGTCAGGCGATACACTCGGTCTTGAGGTTATGGAAAAATATCTTACCAAAGAAAAATGGACAGAAGAAGATTACTCTGCTATTGCTGAGTACGGAATATCTAAGTGGAACGAGATGAAGTAAGTCTATTCTCTCAGGAAGGATTGATTTAACACATGGATAAGTATTACAGAAAGTGGCTTCTGCCTATTTCGTTGCCTGCGCTTATACTGTTTTTTGTGGTGATTGTAATACCGTTTTT
>JAZSBW010000132.1:0-4173 GCA_045602585.1 Clostridia bacterium | reverse complement strand
GTCGGTGACGATGTTCTTGCAAAAAAATGCAGAGAAGTAGACGTAATTGACGATAGAGTAAAAGAACTTTTGGATGATATGATTGAAACTATGTATGATGCAAATGGTGTTGGTCTGGCTGCACCACAAGTTGGAATACTTAAAAGAATTGCCGTAATCGATGTTGGAGATGGTCCAATAGAGTTGATTAATCCGGTAATTATGAATGTTTCTGAGGCTACACAGTGCGGAACTGAAGGTTGCCTTAGCGCCCCCGGAAGATACGGCGAAGTTATTCGTCCCGAAACAGTTGTGGTACACGCTCTTGACCGCAATGGTGAATCTTACGAAATTATTGGTCAGGGGCTGCTTGCAGTTGCTCTTTGCCATGAAATTGATCATCTGGACGGAAATATGTTTTTAGATAAAGTTATCAGGTTTGTAGAGGTAGAAGAATAATGAAAATACTTTTTATGGGAACACCTGATTTTGCCGTTTCTGCTTTAAAATCAATATTTGAGGCAGGTCACACAATAACAAGTGTTATAACTCAGCCAGATAAGCCAAAAGGACGCGGACATAAAATGGCGCATCCTCCGGTTTATGAATATGCACAGGCAAACGGAATAACCATTCACCAACCGGAATCTTTAAAAAACAACGCGATTGATGAAATTCTAAACTCTGAGAAGCCTGAACTTATTGTAGTTGTTGCGTATGGGAAAATACTTCCTGAATATATACTTAATTTTCCTGAATACGGATGCGTTAATGTGCATGCTTCGCTTTTGCCTAACTATCGTGGCGCTGCACCTATACAGAGAAGCATAATAAACGGAGAAACTATGACCGGAGTAACCACTATGTATATGGCGAAAGGGCTTGATACCGGTGATATGATAGAAAAAATTAACGTACCAATTAAGATTGATGATACTTTTGAAACTTTGCATGACAAACTTGCACAAGCAGGCTCTGAAATAATTGTTTCAACGATTACCTCTATTGAAAAAGGTACTGTTTCACGTGAAATCCAAGATGACACTCTGTCAACTTATGCAGAAATGATTACTAAAGAAACTGCACGTATTGATTGGAGTAAAAATGCAAAAGATATTTATAATCTAATCAGAGGACTATTTCCCGTTCCAAAGGCTTTTACTTTTTTAGGCGATAATCAGGTTAAAATCACACTGAGCAGATATACAGAGTGCAATTCAATTGATGAATGTGGTACTGTTATTTCTGTTGGAACTGATTTTATCCGCGTTAAATGCGCTGATGATTCTGCTTTAGATATACTTGAAATTCAGCCGGCAGGTAAGCGCATAATGTCTGTAAGTGATTATCTTAAAGGGAACAGTATCTCTGTAGGTGAAAAGTTTATATAATCAGGGGTGTGCGTAATGTATTATTACGGATTTGATATTTATTATTTAATTTTAGTTCTTCCTGCAGTTTTAATTTCTTTATATGCTCAGTTTAAAGTTAAAAATACTTTTAGCAAGTATTCTGCATTGCAAAATCAACGCGGATTAACCGGTGCGCAGGTTGCCAGAAAAATACTTGATTATAATGGACTTACATCTGTGATGGTTCGTCCCACAAACGGCAATCTTACAGACCATTATAATCCCTCTGACAATACTGTCAATCTTTCGGAAACTGTATACGATTCTACATCTGTTGCTGCACTTGGCGTTGCTGCTCACGAAACGGGTCACGCAATTCAGCATGCGAAAGGATATTTTCCTTTAAAAATCAGAACTTCTATATTTCCGATTGTAAGAATTTCTTCTTCTGCAGCGGTTCCTCTTGCACTTTTAGGATTTATAACAGGATTAGAATTTTTAATCAATTTTGGCATTATTCTTTTTTCTGCGGTTGTACTATTTCAAATTATAACCTTACCGGTTGAATTTAATGCGAGCAGACGCGCTTTAAATATGATGGAGCAGTATGATATGCTTTCATCCGATGAAAATCAAAACGCAAAAAAAGTATTAAGTGCCGCGGCAATGACGTATCTTGCATCTGCGCTTACTGCAGTGTCAAACTTATTAAGGTTGATTTTACTCTCACGTAATAGGAGAAGATAATATATGAACGAGCGAAAAATCGCATCAAAAATATTATACGAAATCGAGCATAATAATGCTTATATAAATATTGCTGTTTCAAATGCGTTTGTAAACGGAAGTTTTTCTCCCGAAGAAAAAGGGTTTATTTCAGAACTTGTTCATGGTGTTACTGAGCGCAGAATAACGATTGATTATATAATTTCACAATTCTCAAAACTTAAACTTAATAAAATCGCCCCCAATGTTTTAAATTCTATCAGATTGGGTGTTTATCAGATATGTTATATGGATAAAATCCCCCCATCTGCTGCAGTAAACGAAAGTGTAAAACTTGCAAAAGGTGTTGGCGGTCAAAAAAGCGGTGGCTTTGTTAACGCTATATTAAGAAATGTTATACGTAATAAAGATAACATAACGTATCCTGAGGACACAATTGAATATTTAAGCGTTTATTATTCTTATCCTTTTGAATTGGCAAATTTATTTGTTTCAGAATTCGGATACGAATTTACAGAGAAAATTTTTAAATCTTTTTATGAAAGAAAGCCTGTTACATTGCGATGCAATATTTTGAAAACCATACCTGAAAAACTGTGTATAGATTTGAAAAATTCTGGAATAGATGCAAACATATATCATAATGATAAATTTCCAAAACTTAATTATGCACTATCAGTTAATAAAATTAAAAATATAGAAAAACTGCCTTCATACTTAAACGGTGAGTTTTATGTGCAAGATATTGCTGCTATGCTAGTTACTGATGTTTTGAATCCTAAAAGCGGTGATGTAGTGATTGATATGTGTTCTGCTCCAGGTGGTAAAACAACTCATATTGCGCAGAAAATGGATAACCAAGGAACTATATACGCATTTGACGTATATGAACATAAAATCAAACTTATAAATGATAATGCGAAACGTCTTGGAATTGATATCTGCAAAGCAACTTTGCAGGATTCTTCGGTATTAAATGAAGAATACATAGAAAAAGCGGATTGCGTTCTTGTGGATGCACCTTGTTCGGGATTTGGAATTATTGGCAGAAAACCGGATATAAAATATCAAAGGCGGGTTACGGATATATCTCAATTAGCGGAATTGAGTTTTAAGATTTTGTCTAATGCCGCAAGATATGTTAAGTCGGGCGGTACTTTGGTGTTTTCTACATGTACAATTGAAAGAACTGAAAACGAAGAAGTAATCAGCAAATTTATTGAAAAATTCGGTAAAGAATTTTATCTTGAACGCATCGATGAAATCAATAAGGAAAATGAAGGTTATTTGACGTTGTATCCGCATACAGACGGAACAGACGGCTTCTTTATCTGCAAACTAAAAAAGCGCTGATACGGAGAAAAATTAATGATTAATTTAAAAGATTTAACGTATGATGAACTTGAAAAATTTATAACTGATATAGGTGAGCCGAAATTCAGATGTAAACAGATTTTCACTTGGATTGGCAGAGGGGTAAATTCCTTTGATGAAATGACTGATATTTCAAAAACTTTACGTGCTAAATTTTCTGAAATCAGTTATCTTTCTACGGCAACTATTGAAAAAAAGTTTATATCTAAACTTGACGGTACGCGCAAGTATCTTGTAAAACTCGATGATGGCAATATAGTTGAATGTGTTGCTATGTTTTATAAACATGGTATTACTGTTTGTATATCCTGTCAGGTGGGATGTGCTATGGGATGTAAATTTTGTGCTTCAACTATTGGAGGTAAAATAAGGAACCTTACAGCCGGTGAAATACTGGATCAGGTGATATGTGTTCAAAAAGATGTTGGTGAACGTATAAGTAATATCGTAATGATGGGCATAGGTGAGCCTCTTGATAATTTTGACAACGTAGTTAAATTTTTAATGAATGTTAATCATAAAGATGGTCTTAATATTGGCTACAGACATATATCATTGTCAACGTGTGGACTTGTAGATAAAATCTATAAACTCAGCGAATATAATTTTCCGTTAACGCTTTCAATTTCTCTCCATGCACCTACAGATGAAATCAGAAAAACTATCATGCCTGTAGCAAATAAGTGGAGTATTGATGAACTTTTAACGTCTTGTAAAAAATATATTGAAAATAACAGTAGAC
>JAZSBW010000131.1:0-1535 GCA_045602585.1 Clostridia bacterium | reverse complement strand
CTTGCAAATAAGGTATATGCCGGTGCTGATATGTTCCTTATGCCGTCTAAAAGCGAGCCGTGTGGACTTTCTCAGCTTATTGCAATGCGCTATGGCACAGTACCGATTGTACGCGAAACCGGCGGTCTTTGGGATACCGTTCCGCCGCTTAATGTTGAAACATTAGAAGGAAAAGGATTTACATTCAAGGGCTACAATGCACATGATATGCTCGGCGCTATTGACAGGTGCATAGAGTTTTATTACGATAAAGAAAAATGGAACAAACATGTTAAAAATCTTATCAGATATAACAGCAGTTGGAAATCATCTGTGCAGGAATATCTGAGAGTATATAATGAAATTATGTAACAGAGGAGTAAAAAATGAAAGAAGCAAAAACAACAAAGACAGAGAATGCAGCAAAGGAGAACAAATCCACCAAAGCCGCTGCTTCAAAAACCGCAAAAACCACTGCAACAAAAACTACTGCAGCAAAAACTACTGCTAAAAAAGCCGCACCTAAGGCAGACAATACAGTAAAAATGCTTACAGACGCTTGTGTACGTCTTTTTGGTTGCGATATAAAAGAGGCTACACAGCAGCAGATGTACAAAGCACTTTGCAGCGTTGTAAAAGATTTGCTTGTGCAGAAAAGGAAAAAATTCCACGATAAATACCGTGCTAACGATGATAAGCAGGTTTATTATATGTCAATGGAATTTTTGGTGGGTACATCTTTGCGTAACAATCTTTATAATTTAGGGGTAGAAGAAGACTTTGAAAAAGCCGTTAAAAAATGCGGGTTTGATATAAATGAACTTTATGATATGGAACCCGATGCCGGTTTGGGTAATGGCGGTCTTGGAAGATTAGCGTCATGCTATCTTGATTCTATGACAAGCGTAGGTCTGCCCGGTACAGGTTTTTCTATCCGTTATGAATTTGGTATCTTTAAACAGAAGATAGTAGACGGATGGCAGATGGAATTTCCTGACGATTGGTTAAGTTACGGTGACGTATGGCTGAATCCCAGAGAAGACGAATCGTTTGAAGTTAAATTCGGCGGTGACGTATCAGGCTGGGACGATAACGGTAAATACAGAATTTCGCACACAAATTACAACTCTGTTATTGCTGTACCTTACGATATGTATATTTCTGGTTACGATACAGATGCAGTTAATAAACTTGTACTGTGGAGTGCAAAATCTGCAAACCGCTTTGATATGGCGGCATTTTCACGAGGTGATTATGCAAAATCATTGGAAGAAAATACAATGGCAGAGGTTATTTCTAAAGTTTTATATCCTGCAGACGACCATATTGCTGGTAAAATTCTGCGCTTAAAACAGCAGTATCTGCTTGTTTCTGCATCGCTTCAGAGTATTATTCATAATCATATGAAGCGCTACGGAACATTGGATAACCTTGCTGATAAAATTGCTATTCATATCAACGACACTCACCCCGCACTTTGTGTTCCTGAACTTATGAGAATTCTGGTTGACGACCACGAATATGGCTGGGATGAAGCGTGGAAAATTACTTGTGAT
>JAZSBW010000130.1:0-2304 GCA_045602585.1 Clostridia bacterium | reverse complement strand
AAATATTTAACAGTTTTTAAATTTTCCGTAACGTCCTCTCCCGTCACACCATCACCGCGAGTAGAGCCGCGTGTAAATACGGAGTTTACGTATTCAAGCGATACTGAAAGCCCGTCAATCTTCTGTTCAACACAGTACTCGGCATCATCGCCCAATACATTGCGCACACGCACATCAAAATCTTTAAGTTCATCGAACGAAAATGCGTCCTGTAAACTCTGCATGGGCACAGTATGGGTAACAGTTTCGAATCCCTCTAAAACTTTACCGCCCACTTTTTGACTGGGCGAATCGGCAGATATAAAATCGGGGTTGTCCTTTTCAATATCTGTAAGTTCACGCATAAGTTTATCATACTGCTCGTCAGTTATATTGGGGTTGTCCAGCACATAGTATTTATAACTGTGCTCGTTAAGTATATTTTTAAGTTCTTCGTATCGCTCTCGGATTGTCATTAAAACACCTCCGCGCCATCATCAAAATAAACTGATTTTCGGTGAATTTTTACATTCACTGCCTTAACATTTTGGAATTTTTCAAATGCAGCAAGCACAAGTTCAGGTTTCAAATTACGCTTACTGCCTACATTTATATGCATATCCATTACATAGGTTTTATCGTTTGTCAAACAAGAAACGGAATGGATATCGGGCATAATGTTTTCTTCTTTTTCTCCGCTTTTGGTGCGCTTTGTCATAACAGCCTCACCCATGTCCATAAATGCAACAGTATCGGGCGCCACATCACTTTCAAAGCAAACAGTATAAAGTGCTGTTTCGATGTATTTGAACGCACGCATATCATCTGCTTTTCGAATTTCTATAACGTGCAATCCTGCAGGCATAGTTGCATTTAATTTATCAGCAAACGCACTTGTGTCAATATCTTCTGTAAAAGTGATGTCTAAATATTCACATTCGCTTGTTACACCTACAGAAAGCGGCAAAGCAACCGTCATAATTGAATGTGGGTTAAAACCCTGTGTATACTGAAGCGGTGCTTCTGCCCTGCGGAGAGCCCTGTTCATAGTACGCATAAGGTCAAGGTGAGATATGAATTTTGCATCATCGCTTCGCTGATATTTTATCCTGTATTTACTCATAACATACCCCTCCCTTAAAACAAGCCGCACCGCACGCCGCACATTTTTCACGGCAATTCGGGGTAACTGTTGCCTGCTCTGCTTTTTTAGCCTCGTTTATAAGAAATTTCTTGGTAACTCCTACATCTATCATATCCCACGGCAAAATTTCCTCAAAAGAACGCTCACGAGTATAGAAGAACGGGTCTACCCCACACTCTTCAAAAACAGACATCCATTTATCATAGTCAAAAACTTCGCTCCAACCGTCTAAACGTATGCCGCGTTCCACGGCTTTTAAAAGAACTTTGGAAAGACGTCTGTCGCCACGGGCAAATACACCCTCAAGCACACTCACGGGTGCTTCGTGATAGTTATATTTAATCTTACGATCGGTAATGTTGTCCTTTAAAAGCATCTGTTTGACTTTAAGTTCTTCCATTGTATTCTGTCTAGCCCACTGGAAAGGTGTAAACGCTTTTGGGACAAATGACGACACACTTGTAGTTACACGCAAGCCTTTTCCACGCTTGTCCTTGTCAACCTTAAAGTATTGGTCAACAACTTTTTTTGCAAGGTCTGCAATACCTATAATATCTTCATCTTCCTCATACGGAAGACCAATCATAAAATAAAGTTTTATACTGCTATAACCACCCTCAAATGCCATTGCAGATGCTTTCATAAGGTCTTCTTCTGTGATACCCTTATTTATAACATCACGCATACGCTGTGTACCCGCCTCAGGCGCAAAGGTTAAACTACTTTTACGTACCTTTTGAACTTTTTGCATCAAATCCATAGAGAACGAGTCAAGGCGCAATGACGGAAGCGACAAATTCACACATTCACTTTCGGTGATATTTATAAGTTCGTCAGTAAGTTCTTTTAACCCTCTGTAATCACTTGTAGAAAGTGAGGAAAGCGAAATCTCCTCAAAGCCCGTTGATTTAAGCAGATTTTTTGCATTCTCAAGTAATGTCTGGGGACTTTTTTCACGCACGGGGCGGTAAATCATACCTGCCTGACAAAATCTGCAACCGCGTATACAGCCTCGGAACACCTCAAGCATAATGCGGTCATGAACGACCTCCATATAAGGAACTATAACATCTTGCGGAACAAACATAGTATCGAGATTTTCCACTACTCTTTTACGAACAGTTTTCGGTATAGTATCATATATAGTATTAATTGCGGCAACCGTACCGTCATCATTATAT
>JAZSBW010000129.1:0-2008 GCA_045602585.1 Clostridia bacterium | reverse complement strand
CTTGATTCCGTCAAAATATCTATAAAAAGCGAAGAAAATTGAAAAATTAATGAAAAATTATAAAAATATTAAAAAACATATGGAAATTATAAAAAAAGTATGCTATAATATTCAATAAACTGAAAAATTATACGTTTGAGGAGGAAGAAACGTGTTAGAATTTGAGAACTCAAAAGAAAATGTTTGCATAATGAAAGTTGTCGGCGTTGGCGGAGGCGGTAATAATGCCGTTAACCGTATGATAGAAGAAAAACTTGACGGAGTAGAGTTTATTGCCATAAATACGGACAAGCAGGTGCTTTATGGTAACGCAGGTTCTAAAGCCAGCATAAAAATCCAGATTGGTGAAAAACTTACCAAAGGTCTCGGCGCAGGCGCTAATCCTGAAATTGGCCAGAAAGCCGCTGAAGAAAGTAATGAAGAAATCAAAGAAGCGCTCAAAGACACTAACATGGTATTTATCACCTCCGGTATGGGCGGCGGCACAGGTACGGGCGCTGCACCTGTAGTTGCATCTATTGCTAAAGAAATGGGCATCTTAACAGTCGGCGTTGTTACCAAACCTTTCCGTTTTGAAGGCAAACGCAGAATGGAACAGGCTGAACGCGGTATTGAAACTCTTAAAGATTGCGTTGACGCACTCGTTATTATTCCTAACGAAAAACTTCTGGAAGTTTCTGATAATAAAACATCTATGCAGGGCGCATTCAAAATGGCAGATGATGTTCTTGGTCAGAGTGTAAAAGGTATTTCTGACCTTATCACTCATCCGGGCTTTATCAACCTTGACTTTGCGGATATCAAATCTGTAATGGGCAACACCGGCATAGTACATATGGGTATTGGTCGTGCTTCCGGCGAGAACAGAGCAGAAACTGCTGCAAAACTCGCTATCAACAGCCCGCTTCTTGAAACTACTATCGACGGTGCTACTCAGGCTATGGTAAATATTGCGGGCAGCAACGATATTACACTCTTTGAGGTTAATGCTGCTATGGACCTTATCTATCAGTTGGTTGATAAAGACGCAAATATTATCTTTGGTACTTCTATTGACGATAATCTCCGCGACGAAGTTGTTGTTACAGTTGTGGCAACTGGTTTTGAAGGCACTAAGAAGTCTGCAAAAGAAGAAGTTGACGAAATCACTTTCGGCGGTGACGCTATCACAAAATTTGGTGAAGGCGATATAAATATTCCTCCCTTCTTAAGAGGTCAGGAAAACTAATTATTTAACAAAGTTTTTTTAAATCCGCACATACTTTATTGGAATGTGCGGATTTTTTTCAAAGGAGATTTAAAGTATGAAATGCCCTTATTGTGAAAATACTGAAAGTAAAGTTATAGACTCTCGTCCGGTAGACGACGGTAATTCTATACGCCGCCGCCGTGAGTGTCTTGCGTGCACCAGAAGATTTACAACTTATGAGCAGGTAGAATCCGTACCGCTTGTGGTAATTAAAAAAGACGGCAAACGTCAGGTGTATAACAGACAGAAGATATTAAGCGGAATTTTACGCGCTTGTGAAAAAACACCTGTAACCGTAGCACAGATAGAGGCTGTTGTTCAGGATATTGAGGCTGAACTTTTTAATTCTTTAGACAGCGAAATTTCGGCATCGTATATAGGCGACCTTGTTATGGATAGGCTAAAAAAACTAAACCCTATTGCGTATGTGCGTTTTGCATCGGTATACCGTGAGTTTAAAGATGTATCCACTTTTATGGAAGAGATTAACGGGCTTATTCAATCTTCAAAACAGGAAAAATCGGAGTAATATATGCAAATTGGAAATGTCACTTTGAAAAACAACGTTTTTCTGGCGCCTATGGCGGGTGTTACGGATCTGGCTTTTCGCAGAATGTGTGTGCGCTATGGCGCGGGTCTTGTTTACAGCGAAATGGTAAGTTCCAAAGCACTTTACTATAACGATAAAAAAACGAAACAACTTTTAAATTCTACTGATGACGAAAAACCGCTTGCGGTGCAGATTTTCGGTAGTGACCC
>JAZSBW010000128.1:0-9194 GCA_045602585.1 Clostridia bacterium | reverse complement strand
CAACACGAAATTGATATGAAATATGCGACACCTAAAACCTATTCTTCGGGCGGGGGAAATTCAGGAAAAACGGGAGATGATGACGGAACTGTTACGGAAAAGAAACTTAAAAGCGTTTTAGGTGATCTTAACGGTTTAAATGTATTTAAAAATAACAGTTACGTATACAAGCATATAGGGGAAGAAGACGTACCTATAAAATATAATTCTGCTGAAAAAGTGCTGTATTGGAACAAAAACATTCCTAAAGAAAGTCAGCACTCATACAAGCATCCTGTATTAAAAGCACTTCTTGAGGATGATTTGATAAGTTATGCTGAAATGGAAGAGATATGTAGACAGTTAGGTATTAAAACAGGTGATGCTGAGTACGACTATTTATTCGGCAGATAAATTCCGGAGGAAAGAATATGACTAAAGCGGAAAAAATTGCGTATTTCAACAAAAAAGCACAGAACAATAAGGAAAGCGGAAAAACGACAACTTCCAAAGCGGAAAAGATTGCGTATTTCAACAAAAAAGCACAAAGCAAAAATGAAAGCGGAAAAACAGCAACGTCCAAAGCAGAAAAAATTGCGTATTTTAATAAGAAAGCAGGGCGGGACGATGTAGGCATCGTCCCCTACAGTAACGCTAAATCTGCAAAAGACCTTTTTGTAAATAAAAGTCTTGTGGAAAAGTACGGCAAAACTGCTAATACTCCGGCTCCTGTTAAATATACAGATACGTTGGAAAAGGATAAATCTGACAGTAAAACAACACAGGCAAATAAAAACACAAATGAAACGGTAACAGAGATTAAAGCGTATAAACCTAATATAATTGATGAAGCAAAAGATGATTTATACAATTTGATTTTTGGCGGTTCTAAAAGGAGAGGTATATTAAGCGGAAGTAAAATCGAAGAAGAAGTTAAAAAGCGTCAGGCATTACCGCAATATACTGACGCTTATTCGCCTGAACAACTGGAAAGGCTTGCCAAATACAGATTAAAAGAACAGGAAAAGTACGGAACTACAGATACAAGCGCACTTTATGACAGATTAAAAGAAAATACTGTGACAAATAAAAACACCGATTTGCTTAACAGATTAGAAGAGCAACAATATTCATGGGGAAGTTCACCTGTAAAAGCAGGCTTGTGGAACGCCGGTGCAGGTGTTGCAAATATCGGCGGAGATATAGCAAGTGCGGTTAACGGTTTAGGAATCGGAAAAATACCCGGTATTAAAGAAATAACCAATGCTGCTATACAGGGTGCAGATTGGTTTGAACAAAAGGCGGCACGATACAACAAAGGTTTATCAGGTCAAAACTTAGGTGTTATAACTCAGGGAGTAGTACAGATGCTTCCTTATGTGATTTTAGGCACAGAAAAAGTGGCAGAAAAAGCAGCACTTAATGCACCTAAATATGCCGAAGTTGTATCTAAAGTATTTAAAAATCCGTCTTTTTGGTATTCACTTACAACGCAATGGGGTGGTAAATACCAAGAAGCGCTGGACAATGGCGCAAACGAGAAATTAGCATTTGCAAACGCTACGAATTATGCACTTCCTGCTGCGCTTGTTGAAGTTGCCGGAGGTGTTGGCTCTGAAGGAAGTGCGGAAAAATCGCTTAGCAGAACAATACTGGAAGAAATCGGCGAAGAATTAATACAGGATGTTATAAGCGGTGTTTCAGACAAATCTACTACAAAGCCAAATCTTCCAATTGTTTCTTTAAAAGAAGATGCAATAGTCAATCCGAAAGATATGGCGCAAACAGCGTTTACAACTGCAGCAATTACTGCAATCGGTGCAGGCGGAAGCAGAGCACTACAAAAAGGTGTAAACAGATTTGTAGGTAATAACGAGAATAATAGTAAAGGAAACAGAGTTTCTACGGTAAATTATTTGACCGATAATGATTATGATGATTATATAAAATCCGGAAATCAACATACACAACATAAAAAATCCGACATTGTAAAAAGCGGAGAAAGTCCAATACTACGGTCAAAAGAGGAAACGGATGCTTTCATTGAAAGGTCCTTGGCTGATAGTAATTTCCATTCAATAAGAGCCTTTTCAAAAGCAACCGACAGAATGGTCAAAGATATAGCAGAAAAAAGTAACATTGACGTTGATGGCTATTATTTAGAGTTAAACTCATCAGATATTCTGCACACGGCAAAGCATAAAAACGAATTGAAAGAACACCAAATTCCGCTAACTGAAGATGACTTGAAAAGATTACCGGAATATATGGTTAATTATGATGATGTTTTGGAAGTCAAAAAGCAGAAAGACGGAAGTGTAAAGGTTTGGCTTGGCAAGAAAATAAATGGACACTCTATTGTGATAACCATTGCATCAAAAGGACGGCAATCAATGGCGTTAAAATCGGCGTATTTTCTTGACACGATAAAGTATGATGCGTTATTTGGAACAAAAAAAGAAGAAGCAAGTCATCGAGAAGCGACTGCATCAAACATTGATACCACGCCAACTACGTCCGAAAACGTCCCGTACACTAAATCTTCTTCTGATAATATTATAACAGTTGAACCTGAAACTGTCAATAACTATGATATGCCAAATGCCGAAAATAATGTGATTGCAGATGAATTAAATTTTGCAAGAGAGAATGCAAGTGGAATCGAAATAAATGAAAACGACAGCCGAAAGATGAAACTTTCAAAAAAAGTTATGCGTGCCCTTAATGAAAGATACGGAGTAAACTTCAAAATTTATTCGGGTGAATCGCTTAACGGGTTCTACCATAACGGCACAGTATACATAAATGAAAAATCGGAAAAACCGATTTTATCCGTTATCGGTCACGAATTTCTACACGGATTTAAAGACATCGATGCTGAGGGATATACGCTTTTAAAAAGTGTTACGGAGTCTGATTTACGTTTAGCAGACTATGAAAGGTACAAAAAGAATTTGCTCAGCGACTGGAAGGAAGCCGGAATAGATATATCCGCTTTAAGCGAGCCGGAACTGAAGAACGCTATTTTGGAAGAAGCAATGAGCGATATGATGGGTGAAATTATAAACGACCCCGAAACAATACGCAAAATTGCTTTAGAGGACAAAAATCTTGCAGAAAGGATAATGGCATACCTTAAAGATTTTATAGAGCAGATACGCACTCTTTTTGACGAAAACGACGCAGAAATACAATCGATTTTCCACAATTATGAGCAGGTGAAAGCAGTATATCAGGAAGTAGTCGCACAAAGCAACGGCAGAGTTGACGGGGATACTGTGTTTGAAGACGGTGCGCGACTTGATATTAAAAAAACAATTGATGGAAAAAGTGTAGTTGTGGTTGATAAAGATATTCTTGACGGAAAAGAAAAATGGGAATACAAAAGAATTGCTGCTGATGCAATAAAGAAATTAAAACCCGGTATTTGGGTGGGAGACAAATTTATAAAAATAAATAAAGATTCTGTTGATGAATATACAGATTCGATATATACACAGGAAATTCGAAGTGAAGATAAAAGGAGGAATGCTAAAAATAGATTAGAAGAAAACAAAATTAAATATCACGATAAAATGGCTCTTTCAAACAATCTTGATGAAGTTATATCATCAACAGATTACGAGTATGAATTACCAAAACACGAAAGAAAAGATTCCATTGTAAACTTTGAAGTAGGGAAAGTACTTTTACAAATTGGAGATAATAAATATGAAGCAACGGTCCGTATTGGTGTTACATCAGGCGGAGAATATGTTTTTCGTGATGTTGAATATTTAAACAAAGTAGATTTTAAAATAAAAAATGAGGATACTCACTTTGACGGAGAAAAAACAAATCTCTCTATCAGTGGTGTGTATCCTCATGAAAATAAAATACCACAAAACGAAGATGTTGTCAATAGTAATAATATGCAGAATGGCAAAATTGATGCATCAGATGTTAAATTATCTGTACGCAAAGGCTCACGTGCGGAGAAAGCGCAGAGGGCTATGAAAAATTATGAGGAAAGCGGAAATGTTGCCGACCTGCCGACACGCAAATGGGCAAAAGCGTTTAACAGGGCGGCGATAAACACCGAAAAAATGCTTGAAAACAAAATTGCAACTGCGGAGTGGGAAAAAAGGTATGCCAAAACCGATGAGCAGATAAAAAGGCTTGATGAAGTTTTAGCGAAACTCCGAGAGAAGCAAAAGAACAATGTTGCAAATCTTACGATAAGCGGTGAACTTTTAGGCGTGATTGGAAGCATTGAACGTAATGTGAACTTAGCCGATATAATTGACCAAATAAAGGATATTTACCACGGTAAAGAATACTTTAAAAATGCCGGGTATTTCTTCAACGATTTCAGAAGAAATATGGAAGCGGTATTCGGTCCGCATTTTTACAGAGTAAAGCATATTGTTGAAGGCTTAGAAAATGCTGTGGGCGAACATGCGGCTTTTATTAATGAAAAGATGGCAGAACAGTACATAGTTATAATAAAAGGGTTAGGTATAAAATTCGGCAGCAAGGAAAGCAAAGCCATCCAGTGGATTGCAGAGGGCGAAAGAAGACCTAATATTAAAAGAAAAGCGGATGTAGAAGCACTTAAAAAACTGGGCATTACCAACATTAAAAATTTAGACCCCGGCAAAACAGTGCCTTATACGGAAGAAACGCTGCGTGCAGAGTTTGGTGATGAAAAAGCAGAAAGAATTTTAAAAGCGGAGCAGTGGTACCGCAAGCAGTATGACGAAATGATAAACCTTATCAATGAAATACTCAAAAAATTTCATCCGAACAGTCCTGAAAAATGGATTGCAAAGCGCAAAAACTATATGAGGCACTTTAAGGAACTCAAAACCGGGTATAAAGCCATTATCGATTTGATGAAGACAGACGCTGAGATTGCTCCGGGGCTGGTTATGATAAGTGACAATACAAAGCCTAAGACAAAATGGGCATCTATCGTTAAGGAAAGAAAAGGCAATGAAACCGATGAGGGCGCACTTGAAGGTTTTACCGATTATATTCCGCAGGCGGCATACGCAATATATATAAATCCGTATATAGATATAATCAGAGGTTTAGGAAGAGATTTGGCGGAATTAAAGAGCGCAGGTGCCGAAATAGGGACTGATGAAAATGGAAAACCGATAAAACGGCAAACCGATAATTCTGATTTAAACGGGTTTATTAAATATCTTGGCCATTTTGCAAATCAACTCGCAGGCAAGACACACCCGTGGGACAGAAGTTTTATGGAGATGATAGACAACAAAGGCAGCGGAAGAGGACGAAAAACGTTAAAAGCATTCCAGATAATCAACGGTTCAACAATGGTAAACCAGATAGTAGGAACTATATCAACTATGCTGAAACAACCTGTTAATATGCGCAACAGCATTGCTTACCTGCACAATCCGGCGCATTTATTTACGGGAATATGGAAAACTTTTGAAGGCGTTATGTCTTACGGTGCAAGTTGGATTGAAGAGAAAGCAGAGGGCACTATGGCAGGACAGAAAATAGTTGAGCCTTTAAGCGCCAAATACAAAGGCACAAAAGTGGGTAAAAGAGGACTGACCATTGAAGAAGCGTACCAAAAAAGCAAATTTTTAAAGGCAAGGTATAAGGATAAGGCATTTTCAAAATATAAAAAGGTTAAGGTTGATCTGACAATTCCTTCTATTGGAGGATATACAAAAGAACAAATAAAAAGTTTCCTTACTTTTATGCTGGGGCTTACCGATGAGTTCGGAACACGTGCCACATGGAATGCTTTTTACTATGAGGCTGTCAAAGAGGGGCAGGACGATCCGATAAGTTATGCCGATGTATACACAAAAAAAGCCGTAGGCAGCCGCAGTATAGGTGAAATACCGCTTGCGCTTGAATCTCAGTTTTTGAAGATGTTTCTGCCGTACAGAATAGAGCCGAACAACGACTGGAACGTTGTGCGCGATATGATTTCGGGAAGAACACCGAAAGGGAAACTGCCCGATTACGGCGACAGAGCATTAAAGGTATTTATGTTTTACTTAGTTTCGCTCGGTATGAATACTTTAATGAAAGAACTTACAGGAACAGGTGCTGTTTTTGACCCGTTCGGCGATATCATAGAAGGATTATTGCAGGGCTGGAAGGAAGAAGAGGAAGAAGAAAACGTACTGACAAAACTGGGAACAGGTACAAAAAGAGCAACACAGAATGTTGCCGGCGATTTTCTGAGCAATATGTCTTTCGGATTTGCGGTTACGTCGTTTTTAGACGCTATAAGCGACGACTGGGCAACAACTTTATTTAATGACAGTATATATCAGTCTGCCGGAGTAAATATTCCTGCTTTTCAATCCGGTATAAAAGTGGGTAGAAAGGTCTACGAAAGGGATTGGATTGGTGCGGCGGCAACGCTCGGAACGTCCTTTATACTGCCGTACGGCGGAAATCAACTTGACAAAACCATTCGCGGTATAGGCGATGTTGCGCGCGGAGGAAATTACCAGAGCAACATTTACAAGGAATGGTCTACGGGTGAGAGGGGCGATATGTACTACCCCATAGACAAAACTGCAGGGAATTATATTAAAGCGGGAGTCTTCGGCCCATCTTCATTAAAAGCGAACAATGAGTATTGGGAAAACAAAAAACTCGAAGACTACAAAAAGGCTGAAAACACAAACGCTGAAGAAAAAGCGGCTGAAGAATTTTTTAAGGTATACAAAAAGGAAAATCCTAATTCAGAGGTTGTACGGCTGTATAATGAAATCAAGCGGAAAGATATATTTCCGTTTGAGCCTGTTGAAAGCACAGGAAGTTATACCAATAACAAGGTTAAAACGGAGTATGTGCTGAACGATAAGGACAGAGCAAAGTATCAAAAAATGTTGGATGAAAAAATAAAAATAAAATACAACGAAACGTTTGAATCGGAAGAATACAAAAAAGCAGATGCGCAGACGAAGCGTGAAAAACTTATAGAAGCACGAAAGGCTGCAATAGGCGAAGTTAAAGAACAGATTAAAAACGACCACATATACGGGGTGATAAAATGAAAATAGCAGAAGTTTTAAACCGGGTGAAAAAACTTTATCCAAACACATTTACCGATGAGGAACTTTTAAACTGGTGTTATGCGGTGACCTGCACGATACGGGAACGATACAAAGATATTTTCCAAAGGGTAACCTTTAAGGGCGGTGGCGATATTGCGCTATCGCCCTTAGTATTGTTTGAAGATATTGTAAAGGTTTACATAAACGGTGTTGAAATAGAAAAATCCGATGAAACTGCATTTTTGTATTCAATTGAAGAATTAACCGACAAAGATACGGTTGAAATTGTTCACCGTGTACGTGCAGAGCCTTACGGAGAAACCGAACTTGAAGGATATACCATAAAAAACAGCACTCTTGTTTTTGAAGAAGAAGCACCGATATATGTATATCCGTCCGATAAACTGAGATTTACATATACCGATGGTACAGAAGCGTTTTTCTATGTTCTGGATATAACCGGCAATGTAATCACTTTAAACGATTCTCCTGGAAGCAACGTGTCTAAAATCAGTACCGTTATGGAGGATGAAACAGAAGTGCCGCCGCCTTTTGATGATATGTATGTTCAGTTTGTTCTTGCTAAGATTGGATTTTATCAAAACGATGTGGATATGTATAACAAGCATATTTCTATATACAATTCTCTGATGAATGATTACGGTGCATGGTACAAACGCAGCGCACCTATTAAATCAACACAATTTAAAAACATGTGGTAAAGGAGTGATGTAAATGGCTTGGCTTAAAACAAATCAAAAGCAGTACAAAAACGAGCAGAAACGCATTGACGAATATATGGACTACAAGACGGAAAAAGCGTTAAAAGCACACAAAGAGAGTTCTGTTTTAGACCATCCTGACGGAAGCGTTACCGATGAAAAAATCGGCGAAAGAACAGTTATTGACGCTTCAACTGATTCGGGGGATTTCACAGGGCTATTTTCTGCAATTATAAACAACATTGCCAATGCGATACGTTCTATAAGAGCAAGTTTTAATTCACATAAAAACAACAGTTATATTCATATAAAGGATGAGGAACGTCAAAACTGGAACAGTAACATAGACAAGACGGCGGAGGTTGAGCAGAATTTAGAAAAGGCAATCGAAGAGCAGAAAACGTATGTAGATACGCAAGATTCTACTGTTTTGACTGCGGCAAATAATTTTACCAGAGAAAAGGTGGAGGAAGTTAGTGAAAAACTTGATGACGCTAACGCTTTTGCAGGGACTTTGGATGCCAATATTTCTGCGTTACAAGAAGAATTACATAACCAAATAGAAGAGGTTGTTCAGGGAACGAACCCTCCAAAACTTGCACAAACTGCAGATTGTGATGCTAACGGTAATATAATCCACGAAACTTACGCAACCAAGGGTGAAATGAACAGCATAGGCGATGATGTAGAAACAAATATTGACAAACTAAACTCACTCAAATATTACGGCGATATGAACATTGTTCCGTCTGATGCAAGTTTGTTTAAGTTCACAACCGATGATGAAACAATGACTGCAAGTGTATACAGAGCATCAACAGATATTTCAGGCGATATCGTTATCCCGTATCAGTATGTTGTGGATGATAAGGTGTATAAGGTTACGAAAATAGGTATCTCTAGTATTTATATTGAAACCGCTGGGTCAGGCAGTGGTTTTTATAATTGCTCTAATATAACGAGTATAATTATTCCTAACAGTGTAACAAGTATTTGTAGTTATGCTTTTGCTTATTGCAGCAGTTTAACAAACATAACTATTCCTGACAGCGTAAAAGGTATTGGTTTAGATACATTTTCCAGTTGTATTGGGTTAAAGAGCATAACAATTCCTAACAGCGTAACGAGTATTGGTAAATATGTGTTTTCAGGTTGTGTAGAATTAGAAAAAATAACAATAGGTAATGGCATGACGATTATTCCTACTGGTTTTTATCGTGGTCTTAATAAACTGAGCAGCATAATAATACCGAAAAATATAACGACTATAGAAAAAAATGCATTTTACCAATGCCCGAATTTAACTGACATCTATTACGAGGGTACAAAGCAAGAATGGAACGCTATAGACATTGATGAGACTAACAATTATTATTTGAATTCCGCTACCATTCACTGTGATGACGACCTCTCGAACATGATAATGTCACTTCAATCTTATGGTGATTATATT
>JAZSBW010000127.1:0-6160 GCA_045602585.1 Clostridia bacterium | reverse complement strand
TTTCAGATTTTCGGCAGGTGTTTCGATGAGTTCATATGTGGAGACATCAACAATGGCAGCAAAATATTTTTCGTGTATTCCCATAGAAAATGAATGACCGAGTTTTCCACCGATTAAACCGTATTTGCCCACAATATCACTCCTCAATATGCCTTGTAATTGCCCAAATATTTAAATTCGTTAGATTCCAACTTCAGTTTTTCAATAAAGTCGGCGACTTTATCATCTAACACATTTCCAATAAAATCTATAAAGAAAATATACTTGAACGGACTTCCTATATCAGGGCGCGACTCAATTTTGGTCATATTTATACCGGTGCCTTTAAAAAGTTCGATAAAGTCTGCAAGTGAGCCAGGGCGGTCTTCAATAGAAACAATAATGCTAATCTTATTGCAGTCATCTTTCTCCCTTGCCTCGTTCGACAGAATAATAAACTTTGTTACATTATTCGCGTTATAGTTTATATCGTGCTCTATAATTTTTAATGAATACAATTTTGCGGCTGCTTCACTTGCAATAGCGGCAATATCATCTCTGTCACTTTCACTTACAAATTTAGCGCTTACAGCAGTATTAAAGTGAGGTATTTGTTTGTAACTGTGCTGATTCAAAAAATCTCTGCATTGCATAAATGCCTGCGGATGAGAATATATATCACGCACATTGGCAATATCTGTTCCCTCTTTAACCATAAGGTTATGGCTTACTTTAACGTACACCTCACCTACAATATAAAAATTATATTTACTGAGTAAATCATAAACATCTACAACGGGACCGGTAGACGAATTTTCAAAAGGGATTACCGCTCTATCAATATCTCCGTTTAAAAGGGCATTGCAAAGGCTGTCAAAAGTATTGAAGTTTTCTGTTGTGTATTTTATTTCTTTATTTGCAGAGGTGTATTTTAAGCAAGCCTCGTGCGAGAAACTGCCTTTAACGCCCTGAAAGCCTATAGAAAGTTCTTTTTTTGATAAATCACTCTGTTTTTTCTTGCTCTCTCCCATTATGCAATTATAGATATTTTCTACATATGGAGCAAGTTTTTTATCCTCAAGACGAGAAAGATTTTTTGCTATTACTTCTCTCTCCCTTGCGGCATCATAAACTTTAAGTCCGTTTTGCTTTTTATATTCACCAATGGCTGTACTTACGCCCATTCTTCTTTCAAGAAGCGATGTAAGTTCAGCATCTATGGAGTCTATTTCTTTTCGTAATTCATCTATATTCATTATCAGTTACCTCTTAAAATATCAAGTATGGTAAGTGCAGCAGCCGCTTCAACAACAGGTACTGCACGTGGAACTATACAACTGTCGTGTCTGCCTTTAACTTCAACTGAAGCATCAGTTTTTAAACTCAAGTCTATCGTTTTCTGTTCCATTGAAACGGACGGTGTGGGTTTGATTGCAGTTTTGAATATTACAGGAGCACCGTTTGTAATACCACCTAAAATACCACCATTATTGTTGGTTTCTGTAACAACTTTTCCATTATTGTATCTGTAAGCATCATTTGCATCATATCCACTTAAAGCGGTAATACCAAACCCTTTTCCGAACTCCACACCTTTAACAGCAGGAATAGAGAATAGCATTGCCGCAAGGCGGCTTTCTACAGATTCAAAAAAAGGATTTCCGATACCTGCAGGCACTCCCGTTACGGCACATTCTATAATACCGCCTATGGAATTACCTTCGCCACGATATTTTTCAATCTCTGACATCATAGCGTTTTCCAATTCAGCATCTATCACAGCAAATATTTTTTCTTTTAATGTTTTAACAGTATCATCACAGATACCGGTATCAACAAAACTGTTACCTACCACATTACCGATTGACAAAATATGAGCAAAAATATCTATTCCCTGCTCTTTTAAAATTTGTTTGGCGATAGCGCCCGCCACAACAAGAGGGGCAGTTATTCTGCCGGAAAAGTGTCCGCCGCCACGATAATCATTAAACCCGTTATACTTTACGGATGCAGGATAATCTGCATGACCGGGACGAGGTGTAATATTTAAATTTTTATAGTCAGAACTTTTTGTATCTTGATTACGGATTATAAACGAAAGCGCCGAGCCTGTAGTTTTGCCCTCATAAACACCGCTTAAAATTTCAAAAGCGTCAGCCTCTGCACGCGGTGTAGAATATGCCGCACGGTGGTTACGTCGGCGAAGTTCGTGATTGATTGCATCAAAATTAATCTCAACTCCCGCAGGAATCGACGATATAACACCGCCAATTGCCGGACCGTGAGATTCGCCGAAAATGGCAAACTGAATATTTTTTCCCCAAACATCACTCAATACTGACACCTCCCAATTTTTCAAAATCTTCAAAGAATTTCGGATATGATTTTTTTACACTTTCGCTCTCTTTTATAGTTATACTTCCATTAGAGGCAACTGCAGCAACAGCGGCAGTCATGGCAATGCGGTGGTCGTTGAATGCACTGACCTCTGCACCATGGAGTTGTGCTCCGCCTTTTATATAAATATTATTATCATCAATTTTAACTTCGGCGCCCAGTTCATTTAAAAGAGTCTGGACTGCCAAAAGTCTGTTGCTCTCTTTTATCTTTAAACGGCTTACATTCGTTATGGTCGTATCCCCGACACACTGTGTACACATAAGTGCAAGCGGCGGTACAATATCAGGGTAATCTTCAGCATCAATAACACCTATCGATTTAAGTTGTGATTTTTCAGCAACAATCCCATCAGCGGTTTTTGTTATTTTACCACCCATTTTTTCTACAAGGTCAACTATTACGGCATCGCCCTGTGATGTGGTTAAAGACAAGTTTTTAAGCGTAATTTTACCACCCATAACAGCCGCCGCAAGATAAAATGCCGATTGCGAATAATCACCCTGTGCAATAACATTTTGCGGTGTAAATTTTCCGTTTCCGTCAATTACAAACGAATTTCCGTCAAAGTCAACTTTCACACCAAATTGTTGCATAACTTCACGTGTTATATCAACATATGGCGCTGAAGATAGAGTTCCTTTGATATTAAGTTTTTTTCCTCCGCCAAGATACGCGAGTGCTAAAAGTATCCCAGTTACAAACTGCGAACTTACACCACCGCCGATAGTATACTCGTCATTAACAAATCTACCCTCGGCAAGCAGATATTCGCCTTCTTTATAATCATACGTTATTCCGTTATCGGCAAACATTTCAAAATATGTATCTAAAGGTCTTCTCATAAGCGTAGGCGTACCTGTAAATTTGCCATTACCTGCAGCAGCAAGCACAACAGGAATCATAAATCTTAATGTAGAAGCAGATTCATCACAGTTGTACAGATTTAAGTCATCAGTGAATTTTCCACCGTAAATTGTAATTTTATCATCTGTAACGATTGATTTACATCCAAGTGTTTCAAGACATCCAAGTGTTGCAGTAATATCGTTTGAAAAATTCACGTTCGATATTGTGCTTACACCGTCTGAAAGTGCAGCACAGATTGCCATTCTGTGAATATATGATTTTGAAGACGGTATATTTACAGATGCATCCGCTGAAAAACTGCCTGAAAATGTAATTGTTCTGTCCAAAATTCCGCCCCCCTATTTAACAATGAAATTATCGTCTTTACTGCGTTTTACTATCTCGCAAGTACCGATGTTTTTGATAAAAATGTAATTAATATACTCGCTGTCACTTTTTTTATCAAGCGCCATAATATTCATAGCATCATCTGCATTGAATGTAAAGTTATCAAAAATAAGATTATACTTGGCAAGCAGTTTATTTAACTTATCTGCCGTGCCTTTTTCTGTATAACCCATATCCTCCGTTGCACGTGTTATCTTTGCCATTCCTATGGCAACCGCTTCACCGTGCGTATATCTTTCGTAATTATACATCTTTTCAACTGCGTGACCGAATGTATGACCAAAATTCAAAATCATTCTTTCGCCTTTGTCAAACTCATCAGCCTCAACAACCTGACGCTTTATATCAAGGCACATATATACTATTTCGTCCATACGCTCTGATATATCGTCGCATAAAATGTCAAAAAGTTTGGCATCACGTATGCAAGCGTATTTTATAACCTCTGCCATTCCATCGTTAAATACTCTTTCGGGAAGAGTATTTAAAAAGTCAGTATCAATAATTACCTTTTTCGGCGGATAGAAACTTCCAACAAGGTTTTTACCCTGAAGTAAGTCTATTGCTACTTTTCCACCAACACTACTGTCCACCTGTGAAAGCAATGTTGTGGGTATGCCGATAAAATCAATACCGCGCAGATACGTTGCCGCCGCAAGCCCAACAATATCGCCGATAACACCGCCACCAAAGGCAATAAGCGTATCTGAACGCGACATTTTTGCATCGGCAAGCGCACAGTAAATCTTACCAAGCATATCCATACACTTGGTTTTTTCACCTGCGGGAAGCACCAGATATTCAAAATTATACTCATTTAAATTGGAAAACAATATATCATGATATATAGCATCTACATTTTCATCAGTTACAACAAAAAGTTTACCTTTGGCAACATCAGAAATTGCTTTTCCAAGATTTTTAAATATACCTTTTTCAATAACAATATCATAATTATGCGAACTGGTTTTTACATTCATCAGCATAAAAAATTTCTCCTTAGTTCCTTAAACTATGAATCGGTGCAGGGATTCTACCACCTCTGGCAATAAATTCATCGCTTGAATATTCGCTTACTTTCATAACAGGTCCTGTACCTAAAAGTCCGCCGAATTCAACCACATCGCCAACAACCTTGCCGGGGGCAGGGATAAGTCTTACTGCGGTAGTTTTGTTGTTAATCATACCGATTGCCGCCTCGTCTGCAATAATGGCGGAAATTGTAGAGGCAGAAGTATCACCTGGGACTACTATCATATCCAATCCAACAGAGCATACGCAGGTCATAGCCTCAAGTTTTTCCAAAGAGAGTGCGCCTATGCTTGCCGCACTTATCATACCCGCATCTTCGCTTACAGGGATAAATGCACCCGAAAGTCCGCCAACATAAGATGATGCAAACACTCCGCCTTTTTTAACTGCGTCATTTAAAAGTGCCAAAGCGGCAGTAGTACCATGTGCGCCGCATTTTTCTATACCCATTTCCTCTAATATATACGCAACGCTGTCGCCAACGGCAGGAGTCGGTGCTAAAGATAAATCCACTATACCAAAGGGTACATTAAGTCGTCTTGACGCTTCCTGTGCAACGAGTTGTCCCATACGTGTAATCTTAAACGCTGTCTTTTTAATTGTATTTGCAACTACGCCGAAATCTTCGCCCTTAACCTTTTCCAAAGCGCATTTAACAACACCGGGGCCGCTTACACCGACGTGAATAACGCTGTCGGGTTCACCCACTCCGTGAAATGCGCCTGCCATAAAAGGATTATCCTCTACTGCATTTGCAAAAACAACAAGTTTTGCGCATCCAAAACCATCTGTTGAAGCAGTTAAATCAGCAGTTTTTTTAATAATCTCACCCATCTGCTTAACCGCATCCATATTGATACCCGCTTTTGTTGAGCCGATATTTACGGATGAGCAAACACGCTCAGTAGATGCAAGTGCTTCGGGAATAGACTCTATAAGTATATGGTCGCCTTTTGTATAACCTTTCTGCACTAATGCAGAAAAACCACCAATAAAGTTTACACCCGTTTCTTTTGCCGCTTTATCCAAAGCCTTTGCAATGCACACATAATCTTTAGCATCTGTTGCACCACCGATAATAGATATAGGTGTTACGGAAATACGCTTATTTATAATCGGTATATCGTAATCTTTTTCAATATCTTCGCCTGTTTTAACCAAGTCTTTTGCTGTACGTGTGATTTTATCGTAAATATTATCACAAGTTTTCTGTGCACTTGCATCTATACAATCGAGCAGGGAAATTCCCATTGTAATAGTTCTTATATCAAGATTTTCTTCATCGAGCATTTTCTTGGTTTCTAAAACTTCAAATTGATTAATCAAGATAAGCCCCTCCTTAAATTCTGTGCATTGAATTGAAAATGTCTTCGTGCTGAATTCTTATTTCAACACCCAAATCTGTTCCTGTAGCAGTAAGGCTATCTCTGATAGCGGATATATCCATATTGCTTTTTGAAATATCTACAATCATCATCATTGTAAACATATCCTG
>JAZSBW010000126.1:0-2080 GCA_045602585.1 Clostridia bacterium | reverse complement strand
GTTGGTATTTTTGAAAAAATATGTTATACTATTAAATGACGTTGTAAAGTAAATTTGCAGGAGGAAAAATCAATGTATGAATTGCAAAAGTTCAATATACGAGAAGGTATAAATCTGTATTATATAAGCGACAGTAAGTATAAAACGGTGTCTATGTCCGTATATTTGCACAGACCTGTATCACGGGAGGAAGTTACCAAAAACTCTCTGCTTTCTGGTGTTTTAAAATCCGGAACGGCAACATACCCGTCTATGAAGCAAATCAACCGTCACTTGGAATCGCTTTATGGAACGGCTTATGATGTGTCTGTTTCACGCAGGGGTGCGGCGCAGTCTTTAGTTACATCGTGCAGTGCGGTAGATGCTTCTGTGTGCGGAGAGGATGTCATAGCAGACGTAGTTGAACTTATGTTTGAGTTTATGTTTAATCCCGCTACAGAAGATGGCAGATTTGTTGAAAGTTATGTTGAAACCGAAAAGAAAAATTTAAAAGACAATATAGAAAGTCTTATAAATGATAAGCGTGCTTATGCAGATTTCCGTTGTATGGAGGAAATGTGCCAGGGCGAAAGCGGTGGCATCAACGAATATGGCTATGTAGAAGATTTGGCTGAACTTAACAGCACAAATCTGTATGAGCATTATAAAAATATTATCACATCAAGCCCTATAGATATTTTTGTTGTGGGTAAATGCAATATAGACTCTGTTAAAGAAACTGTTGAAAATAACATAAGCAGATATGATTTTGATATAACGCCTGTTGAAATGGAATATTCAAACGCTAAAAAGCGTGATGTTAAAAATGTTGAAGAATCGTTCGATGTCGCGCAGGGCAAACTTGCTATGGGACTGCGCACATTTATCGGTGTTGACGATGAACTCTATTATCCGCTTTTAGTCGGCAACAGCGTATTCGGCTCAGGCGCACATTCGAAACTTTTTAATAATGTAAGGGAAAAGTCATCGCTTGCGTATTATGTTTCGAGCAGATTAGATAAATATTCTAAAGTAATGCTTATAAGTTCCGGTATAGAATTTAAAAATTACGAGCGCGCAAAAAAAGAAATTCTTCAGCAACTGGACGATGTAAAGGCAGGAAAAATAAGTGAGGATGAACTCGAAATTTCAAAAGATTTTATAATAAACCAGTATCGTTCATATTTACACAGCCCGTATATGCTCAGAAGTTTTTATCTTGGTCAGATACTTTCAGGTAAGGTTGTAACAGTTGATGAGGCGATAGAAAATGTCCGTGCGGTTACGCTTGAACAAATTAAAGAAGCGTTTGCGGATGTTACTCTTGACACAGTTTATTTTTTGAAAGGTAGAGAAGAATAATGCAACTTAATAAAATAGAAAACAAATCCATTGGCGAGGTAATGTATGTAGGCGAGCATAAAAGCGGATTGGGTGTATTTGTTGTACCAAAACCCGGCTTTGTTAAAAAATATGCTATATTCGGTACTCGCTACGGCTCTATAGATAGTCAGTTTATTCCTAAAGATGAAAATGAGCCTGTTACCGTTCCCGACGGGATAGCACATTTTTTAGAGCACAAAATGTTTGAACAACCCGACGGAACTAACGCCTTTGACAAATTTGCAAAATACGGTGCCAATGCCAATGCGTTTACATCGTTTAACTGTACGTGTTATCTTTTTTCGTGCACAGATAATTTTAACGAAAATTTTGCTCATTTGTTGTCTTATGTTCAGGAGCCGTATTTTACGGACGAAAATGTAGAAAAAGAGCAAGGTATTATCGGTCAGGAAATACGTATGTATGATGACGATCCCGACTGGCAGGTACAGTTTAATCTGCTTAAAGCACTTTACGAAAACCACCCTGTAAAAATTGATATTGCAGGTACGGTGGAAAGCATTTCAAAGATTGATAAAGATGTGCTTTATAAATGCTATAATACTTTTTATGACCCTTCAAATATGGCGGTTTGTGTAGTTGGTGATGTAAATCCTGAAGATATTGCAAAAATTGTTGACGAAACAATCACCAAAGATGGAACGGGCGAAGCAGCAGTTTCTATTTACCCTGATGAGCCTGCAGGTGCATATAAGGG
>JAZSBW010000125.1:0-3917 GCA_045602585.1 Clostridia bacterium | reverse complement strand
CACACGCCGTCAGAGATGGTAAATATTAATGATGTAAACGAATGTATAAGATTAATAAATGCATTTTTACAAAAAAATATGTTTGGAGAACAGTTATGACAGAAACTACAGCAAATATATTAAAAGCCGAGTATGGTATATCTCAGCGGATTATAGATTTGGCGGCACGTGCAGAGGGAAAGTGCGCGCTTCAACTTAAAAAAACAGATGAGATTGCAGAATTTAACGGCATTAAGATTTTAAAAAGTTTTAAAAACCATAATATTTCGGCAGAGCATCTTGGCTCTACAACGGGTTATGGCTATGATGATATCGGCAGAGATACGCTCGATAAAGTGTATGCGGATGCTTTCGGCGCAGAAGATGCCATTGTGCGCCACAGTTTTGTAAACGGTACACACGCTATTGCTACCTGTCTTTTTGCCGTTTTGCGTCCCGGTGATACGCTCGTTGCCGCTACGGGCAAACCGTACGACACTTTGGAAGAAGTTATCGGTATCCGCGACCAAAAAGGCTCGCTTAAAGAATTTGGCGTGAATTATCGTCAGGTAGACCTTGTAAATTCCGAAGTGGATTTTGAAGGACTCAGGGCGGCTATTGATGACACCTGCAAGGCGGTTGCTATTCAGCGCTCTAAAGGTTATGCGTGGAGAGAGTCGCTTTCTGTAGAAAAAATAGGAGAGATAATATCTTTTGTTAAATCCATACGCAAAGATATTATCTGTATCGTAGATAACTGCTACGGCGAATTTGTAGAAACTATTGAGCCTACTCAGGTGGGTGCTGATATGATAGTCGGCTCGCTTATAAAAAATCCGGGCGGAGGATTGGCGCAGTCGGGCGGTTACATAGCAGGAACTAAAGAATGTATAGAACTTGCATCTTACGCAATGACCTGCCCCGGTATTGGCAGAGAATGCGGAAGCACTTTAGGTAATAATGCACTTATGTATCAGGGATTTTTTATGGCACCGCATACAGTTGCACAAAGTATAAAAGCATCAATCTTCTGTAGTGCATTACTCGGTGAGTTAGGTTATGATGTAATGCCAAAATTCGATGCAAACCGAACGGATATTATAACGGCAGTTAAACTTGGGTGTCCGGATAAACTCATCAAGTTCTGTCAGGGTATTCAAAAAGGCGCACCGATAGACAGTTTTGTATTACCAATGCCATGGGATATGCCCGGTTATGAAAGTCAGGTTATTATGGCGGCAGGTGCATTTACGCAAGGCTCGTCTATAGAAATTTCGGCTGACGGCCCTTTGAAAGAGCCATATATTGCGTACTATCAGGGCGGGTTGACTTATGAAAGTGCCAAGGTTGCCATTATGGTAGGCGCTCACAATATTTTGTAAGGAGTATTTTTATGGACAGATACTTTTGTATATTGGAAGACGATAAAATCTGTGACCGTTGCGGTGAGTGCGAAATGTGTGACTTAAATCCCGATAAAGTTTGCGATAATTGCGGCAAATGTATAGAAACAGATAAAGAATTTGAAGTAATCGAGATTGATGAAGTAATAGAATAATATGCTTAAATGGCAATAACAACTGAACTCACTTTGGATATTTATGTTCGTTCAGTTGTTATTGCTCTTGAAATGAGTTAAAAGTATAAGTATGTAAATCCGCCTAAATATGCTCAAGCGGATTTACATACTTATACTTGACGAAGGGGAGATATTACTATGACAAAATGTGCCGATATTGCAAAATATATAGAAAGACTTGCACCTTGCCATCTTGCGTGTGAATGGGATAACGTCGGTCTTCTCGTTGGTGATATGGATAAAGTAATTAAAAAAGTTCTTATTTGCCTTGATAATGACGAACACGTTGTTGCAGAGGCGGAAAAAATCGGTGCAGATATGATAATATCTCATCATCCGATAATGTTTTCGCCCATAAACCGAATGACGGAATCTGACCCTCAGCAGAGGATGATTTGCCGTATGTGTGTACTCGGCATCTGCCATTATGCGGCGCATACTAATATGGATTGTGCAAAAGGCGGTCTTAACGATTATCTCGCTGAAAAGTTATGCTTCAAAAATACAGATATAATAGAAGTAACTTCCCCCGATGCCGGATTTGGAAGGCTTGCCGAACTTGATAAAGAGATAACTTTGAGCGATTTGATAAATATATGTGAAGAAAAATTAAACCTTGATGCTGTTAAATATGTGGGCGAACTGAACAGAAAAGTGAAAAAAGTCGCTTTGAACTGTGGCAGCGGAAGCGATATTTTAGATGATTGCATATCTAAAGGTGTAGATGTGCTCATTACGGGTGATGTTAAATACAGCGTTGTACGTAAAGCATACGAAAACGGTATTGCTGTAATAGATGCAGGGCATTATGGTACAGAGGTTATCTTTACTGAACTTATAAAAAATTACCTTGAAAAGGAATTTAAAGATATTGATTTTGTTATCAGTAAAGAAAATGTTCCCGTACTTAAAAATCATATAAGATAATTGACAAAATTAAAACTAAATGATAATATATCTTTGAGTAAGCCGGACAGCTGCGTGCAAAATGCCGAAAGGCTTTGTATGAGGAAAGTCCGGGCATCGCAGTGCAGGGTGCCGGGTAACACCCGGGGGAGGCGACACTAAGGAAAGTGCAACAGAAAAAAACCGCCACATTTGTGGTAAGGGTGAAAAGGCGAGGTAAGAGCTCACCGTGGGGCGGGAGATCGCTCTGACGTGTAAACCCCATCCGATGCAACACCGCACAGGGGCAAACGGCTTGCACGGCCAATCCCGATAAGGTGGCTTGATCTGCACAGAAATGTGCAGGGTAGATAGATGGCTGTCATATACAGAACCCGGCTTATAGGCTTGCTCATTATTTTTAAAAATGCAAAGCACCGCAATTATTTGCGGTGCTTTTTGTAATATTTAAAGATACTGCCCTTCGTACGACATTGCGTCTGTTGCAAAAATTGCTTTTACAGGCTCGCCCTCGCTTTCGGCTGCACCGATTATAAACAAGGTATAATATTTTCTTGCCTGAAGGTCTTGGTTACCTGTATTCAAAATAACATTGTCTGTATCTTCGCTCAGTATTTTAAACATATACATATTCGGACGCAGCATAATATAGTCGCTTACTTCTAAAAATTCGATATCTTCTAAAATCGGAAATCCGTTTGCGTAAATATCAAATCCGTCAAAATCTGATACAAGGTTTGCAACTCTCATATTTGCCGCTCTGAAGTTATTTTTTTCTACCGTGTCGTCTATACGTAAAAGTGTTCGACTTGCTTGTTCACCTGCAAGTGCAAGAGTTAAAACATCGCCGTTTTCTATGTTTGCCCGCAGAGTATATATAATGTTTTCTCCGCCATCATTCCATACTGCGCGGAAAGTAACCTCTCCTGCGGGAATTTGTTTATAACCGCTTATCTGTCCGAACGGAAAGTCAACAAAGAATTCCTGGTCGTTCACATAAAAACTTACTCTGCCATTATCGGGCGAAGCATTTAAAAATCTTACGTAAGGATATAAAAACTGATTTGGCATAATTTTCTCCTTTTAAAAAGTCGTTGAATTGTCAAATTCAATATTTTCGATTTCTGTTTTCTTAAAAAGTTCGTAGTTTTCCATATTTATTTCACCTATTTTGTTTTCGTCAAGCACGGTTTCCGATGATTCTGGTTTTGGCGCAGTATTAGTAATAGTGGTTATTTTGTCTGATAAAGTGTTTATAATAGTATTTAAACGGATAAGTTCTTTTTCGTTTTCACGTATTTTTGACTGCATCATTTTTATCTCATCAGAAAATGCGCCGTCTATAATATTATAGTCATTTTTCTCGGGTTTGTGATTTTTGTTGTATGGATTTGGAACAGTTTGTGCGCCTATGCATTGTTTGGCATTTAATATATCTACTGTTCCGTTTCCT